>JBPEXB010000498.1:0-8950 GCA_052032125.1 Acidimicrobiia bacterium | reverse complement strand
CGCCGGGATGGAGCCGATGACGACGGGAGCGAGTCCTGGCAAGGCGGCGCTGCGCACGTCGGCGCCGCGGTCGGTGAAGCGGCGTGCGATCTCGGTGGCGTTGCGCTCCAGGGCGGGCACGTCGCCGGTGACGTTGTCGAGAGCGAGGAGCTCTGCGAAGGATCGCACAACCTCGTCCTCGTGATCCTCCCGATACGCGCGTGCTGCGGTCAGTGCGTCCATGCGGCCAACGTACACCCGAGCCGGCCGCCACGCCGTACCGTGCAGTGATGAGTTCCGATCCGACGCTCGACCTCGACGTGCTCCGCACCTGGATCGGGCGGACGGTCAGGGTTGCCGATGCACTCGACCCAGCCCAGGCCCGGCGCCTCGCCGACACGCTGGATCGTTCTGTCGACCTCGACCTCGGGTCTCCGGTGCCGCCGCTCTGGCACTGGGTCTACTTCCTCCGTTCGGTGCCCTCGTCCGATCTGGGACCGGACGGGCATGAAGCGCGTGGTCGGTTCTTGCCACCGGTGGCACTGGCCCGCAGGCTGTGGGCAGGGGGTCGGCTTCGCTTCCACCGCCCTTTGGTCCTCGGGGCGGCTGCCGAGAGAACGTCCACCGTCATCGACGTGCAGATGAAGGACGGGCGCTCGGGGCCGCTGTGTTTCGTGACCGTCGAGCACCAGATCGCATCGGGTGAGGAGCTCTTGCTCACGGAGCGCCAAGACCTCGTCTACACCGATGCGCCACCGGGCAACCATCGGGAGGTGCCGCCTCCTGACGGCGCCGTTTGGTCTTCAGAGGTGGTGCCCAGTGCCGTGCAGCTGTTCCGCTACTCGGCGCTGACCTTCAACGCGCATCGGATTCACTACGACCTCCGCCATGCGGAAAGTGTCGAGGGGCACCCGGCGCTGGTCGTCCATGGACCACTGGTGGCGACGCTGCTCGCCGGGTCCGAGGGCGTCGAAGCGCCACCCACCTCCTTCGCCTACCGGGCCGTGGCGCCGCTCCACGTCGACGCCCCCTTCACGATCCACGGCCGTCCTTCTGCCGGCGGCGCGGTGCTGTGGGCGGTGCGGCCCGACGGGAACCTGGCGATGACCGCCGAAGCGACCTGGTGACGTCCCGCCGAGGCGGCGTTCAGGAACAGTCCGCAGCGGACGCCGCCAGCCCTACGATTCACCAATGCTCGAGTTCGGGGTGCTCGGACCCCTGATCGCTCTTCGGGATGCGGAGCCGGTCGTGTTGACCAGGCCCCTGGAGCGTCGGCTGCTGGCGATCCTGTTGACCCAGCGCGGCCGAGCGATCTCCGCCGATCATCTCGTGGAGACGCTGTGGCCGGCTGAGCAACCTGCCAAGCCGACGGCGGCGCTGCAGACGTCGGTCTCGCGGCTGAGGAAGATCCTCGGTGACCCAGGCGTGGTGGTCCGCGACCCGTCCGGGTACTCGCTTGCAGCTGCCCCGGAGAGCGTCGACGCGGACCGGTTCGAGGTGCTGCTCGAGTCCGGGTCGGTGGAAGGCCTCTCGGCGGCTCTGGATCTGTGGCGGGGGAGCGATGCCTACAGCGACTTCCGCTACGACGACTTCGCGCTCGCTGAGGCCGCCAGGCTCGAGGAGTTGCGGCTGCTGGCCCATGAGCGCCTGTTCCAAGCGCGTATCGACTCCGGTGACGCCGATCGTGTGGTGTCCGACGTCGAGGTGCTCATCAAGGAACACCCGCTTCGAGAGCGCCTGTATGCGCTGCTGATGCTGGCGTTGTATGCAGCGGGGCGCCAGGCCGATGCGCTACGCGCGTTTCGGGCAGCGCAGCACCGCCTCGCCGAGGACCTCGGCGTCGATCCGTCGCATGATCTCGTCGAATTGGAGGAACGCATCCTCCTGCAAGATCCGGCGCTGCGCGGTAGTGGGCCCGGCGCCCTGCCCAACAACTTGCCGAGTCGGTTCTCGTCACTGGTGGGGCGCGACGATCTCATCGACCGCGTGAGCGAGCGTTTGCCGACCGACCGGCTCGTCACGCTCACCGGGCCGGGCGGTGTCGGTAAGACCACCGTGGCGACGGAAGTGGCCCGGAAGCAGGTCAACGATCGGCGGCGCGAGGCGTGGCTGATCGACGTCGCAGCCGTGAACCGTGCGGACCGCGTGCCGATGTACGTCGCCGCCGAGCTGGCTCGAGAGCTACAGGTCGACCTCCCGTCGACGGTGGAGGGGGATGCGGTCTGCGAGATCATCGCCAGCCGACGGATGCTGCTGATTCTGGACAACGTCGAGCACGTGATCGAGCCCATCGCCTCGATTGCCACCAAGGTGCTCGGCCAATGCCCCGACGTCTCGGTCCTCGTCACGAGCCGCGAGCGGCTCGGGGTGCCGGGTGAGGTTGTCGAACAGGTGCGTCCGCTCCCGGTGCCGGGCGAGCGGGCGCCGGCCGACCTCGCTGCCGAGCGGTCTCCTGCGGTCACGCTCTTCATCGATCGCGCACGTGCGGCATCGGCGGAGCTCGTCGTGAACGAGGAGACCATCGAAGCAGTGCGGCGTCTCTGTAGGCGCCTCGACGGGCTCCCGCTGGCGATCGAGTTGGCGGCAGCACGGACGGGGGCGTTGTCGTTGCGCGACATCGAGGAGCAGATCGATCGGCGCTTCGAGTCGCTCGGCGAGCAACGAGGGGTGTCGGATCGCCATCGGTCGATGGAAGCGACCATGAGGTGGAGTTACAGCCTGCTCACCGAGGAGGAGCGGTCGCATCTGCGATCGCTGTCATCGATCCAGGGGCCTTTCACGACCGACGAGGCCGCCTGCCTCTTCGACATGGAGGACGATCGGCCTGGCGCCGCGTCCATCGTCGCCGGGCTGCGTAGTCGCTCCCTCGTGGAGGCGCAGATCATGAGCGGAAGTGCCACACAGTTCGAACTGCTCATGACGGTCCGCGAATACGCGCGGGCGCAGTCCCGGGACCGGGGAGAGGACGGTGAGCTACGACTCCGTCACGCCCGCTGCTATCGGGAGCTGGCGAGGACCGCTCAGCCTCACCTCGACGAAGGCGAGGACCAGCTCCACTGGATCCAGCGGGTGGCCGACAGCGTCCCAGACTTCCAGGTGGCGGTGGACACCTTCATCGACGGCGGCGATCCGGCTTCGGCGCTCGACGTGGTGGCCGGCATCGGATACGTCTTCGAACCGTACCGCCGCCATGCCGAGGGCTACGAAATCGTGAAGGCGGTGCTCGACGCAGCGGGAGAGGAGGTCTTCGCCTCGACGCCTCGGGTCCACATCGTGGCCACCGACATCCTGCTCCTCGGCGATGGCCCTGACGTGCTGGACCACAGCCGCTTCCACCTCGACCGGGCTGCGGAGACTGCCACGCTGGTGGGCAGCCTGGTCGATCGGGCCGAGGCGCAGACGTTCGAGGCCGAGTGGTGGTGGCGGAACGGCGACCTCGTACGAGCGCGCGATGCCGCCCGAGAGGCACGAACGCTTGCGGATGAGGCGAGTGCCGGGTCGGCGGGTCGCCACGCCGTGCTCATCGAGGGGTTGGTCGATCACGTGCTCGACCCAGGCGGACCAGCCGAAGAGCTGGTGCGGAGAGCGGTGGACGAGAGCAGAAGCGCCGGAGACGGGATCATCGAGGCATACGCAGTGACCGGTCTGGGCGGCATCCTCCGCGATGGAGGCAAGCACGACCTCGCAGCGACCACCCATCGTCGCGGCTACCTCTTGGCGCGGAGGTTCGGCTTTCCGCTGCTGCAAACCGTCAATGTCGGCGGCATGGCCCTCGAACACGTTCTGACCGGTGACGTCGAGGCGGCACTCGTTGCAGCGGACCTGGCCCTGGCGCTTGCCTCGCAGCGTCCGCCGGCGGAAGGCTTCATCTCGTTCGCATTGCTGTTCAACCACCCGGCCCCACCGTTCACCGCAGAGGAGATCCGTCGAGGGATGGGCAGGCTCTTTCGCCTCCCCGCCGACCAGCGCAGCCGGGGAGCACTCGAATTCGTCATGGACCTGGCGGAACGGCATGCTCATGTCCGGGACGACCGGGCGTTGATCGGTGCGGTCCAGCGTGGCAGAAAGGCCCTGGCAGCCTGATCTGAGCGTGACGACCGAGGCGCTGGTGAGTGATTGGTAAGGCCTGCCAGGCATCGTGTGCACGGTTGTCGGCGTGAGAGTGCCCTGGCTCGCGCCGACAACTGCCCCTCATCCACGGGACGGTGAAGGTGACACGCGCACTCATGCTGGGCTACTCCATCCTCGCAGCCGGGTTCGAGCCCGGCGATGCTCAGGACTGGCGCGATCACCCGCGCCTGGCCGCCCACGCCGTGTCGACCGGGACCCTGGCGGACGCAGCGGTGTACGGAGCCGACCACGACGTGGTGGTCCTCGATCTGATCGGTCGCGATCCTCTGCCCGACTCGCTGCGGCGTCTGCGTTCGGCGGCACCCTCGGTCGGGATCGTGGCCGTGGTCGATCCAGGTCAGCACGACGCGGCGCTCGCCGACGGAGCCCACGAGGTGCTGTCGTCTGTGCACGGTGCCGGGGATCTGGACGAGGCCATCCGCCGGGCGGTCACCCGATCACAGGCAGGGCTCCGAAGCGCACCGCTCACGGTGGATTCCGTCTTCGGCCGCGTCCCCGCTCCCATGTTCCGCACGCTCCTGACCGGCGAGATCATCCAGGCCAACCAGCCGCTGGCGGAGTTGCTCGGCTTCGAGGAGGCAACCGACCTCGCCGGCATGGATGCGGCCGACTTCTACGTCAACGCCGACGTACGGCGTCGGTACATGGATCGACTGCAGCAGACCGGCGACATCGAGCGTGCCGAGATGCAGCTGCGGCGTCGGGACGGCACGACCGTGTGGGTCGCCGACATGTCCTATGTCGTCGAGGACGGCTTCGGCCGGCCCCTCTACACCGAGGGGGTGATCCTCGACGTGTCGGACCTGATGCGGGAACGACGGAGATCATCGACCGCCGAACAGGTGCACGAGTGGATGTTCCATCAGAGCCCTGTGCCGCTGTGGGAGCTCGACTACTCGACCGTTGCCGCCGCGATCCACGAGCTCGGCGGCCCGGAGGACCTCGACGAGCGGCTGGCGGGCGACCCCATCGCCCTGCAGGCGCTCACCCACGGGGTGCAGCTGAGGTACGTCAATCAGGCGGCGCTCGAGTTGATCGGCGTCGAGGACCGAGACGAACTCGACGACCTGGCGGCGGGTTCGTTCGTCCTCGGGGAGTCCAACGACCTGGCGATCGCCCAGCTTCGCGCCATCGCCGCCGGAGAGCGACAACTCTCGATGCGGGTGATCGGCCATGATCCGATCGGCGGCCCACTTCACGCCAGAGTGCTCTGGGTGGCGGGTGACTTCCCCGACCTGCCTGCGTACTCGCGGGTCGTCGTCGCCGTGATGGACGAGACGGTCGCCGAGCAGCATCGGAGGGGGTTGGAGCGCCTCGTCGAATCGAAAGATGCCTTCATCTCGTCGGTGGCCCACCATCTCCGCACGCCGCTGACCGCCGTTCTCGGTTTTGGCTCCGAGCTGCACGACCACCCCGACCGCTTCACAGATTTCGAGACCAAGGGGATGCTTGGCGAATTGGTGGCGGCCGCTCAGGCCGCCACCAACATCGTTGAGGACATGGCGGTGGCTGCCCGCACCGAACTGGACACCCTGGTCTTTCAGCGCACCACCATCGAGATCGCCCCCATCGTCGCCGAGGTGGTCGAGACGCTGGCACCGTGCGCCAAGGTGATCGGGACGGCCGCTTCGGCGCTGGCCGACGCGGCTCGCACCCGACAGATCATCCGCGCTCTCGTCTCCAACGCCGTGCGGCACGGCGGCCCGACCATCGAAGTGGCGACCGCCCTCGTCGACGGCACGGTGGTGGTCGAGGTCATCGACGACGGTCCCGGCGTCGATCCCGACGAGGCGGCCTCGATCTTCGAGG
Source organism: Acidimicrobiia bacterium (assembly GCA_052032125.1). Lineage (GTDB taxonomy): Bacteria > Actinomycetota > Acidimicrobiia > Spongiisociales > Spongiisociaceae > JBPEXB01. Next base: position 3,031 of record JBPEXB010000498.1, on the reverse strand, counting down.
CGTACGTGTCCGGCGAGGACGGCGAGACGATGCCGTCGCCGATCGGGCTGGGTCTGCATGTTGCGAGACGCCTGGCGCTGCACATGTCCGGCGACCTCGAGTACCTGGCCGGAGACCGAACCGTGTTCCGGCTCTCCCTTCCTGCGTCAGGCTGACCGACAGGGTCGACAGATCCGCTCGACGCAGTAGCGTCGCGCCATGTCGATCCCCGTGCTCACTCCGCCCCCCGTTTCCATGGAACGCGTGCGGGCCCATCGGCGAGAACGGCTCCTCGAGCAGATGCGCAACCACGACGTCGGCCTGATGGTCCTCGCCAACCCCGTGAGCCTTCGTTACGCCGTCGAATGGAGGGAATATGCCCTCTTCCAGGCGCACATCCCGACCTACTACTTGTTCGTGGACGCAGGCGGCCGGATGATCCTGCACGGTGCCTACGCCGAAGACCACGACACCGTGGACGAGTTTCGGGCGGCCTCCTACGTGAACGTCTTCGATGGTGGCCTCGATGTCGAAGGCCAGGCGTCGGCCTTCGCCCAGCAGGTGCTCGACGAAGCAGGCGCCGGCGTCCGGGTGGCGGTGGAGCGGCTCGGTCCAGACGCGCATCGGGCGCTCCAGCGACTGGGAATGGACGTGATCGACGCCGAGCCGCTCGTGGAGCGCGCCAGGTCGGGAAAGTCGTCCGAGGAGATCGTCTGCATGCGGCACGCGATTGCTGTCGCCGAGGCCGCCATGAGCGCCATGTACGAGGCGATGCGGCCCGGCATGACCGAGAACGAGCTGTTCGCCATCCTCCACCAGACCAACATCGCCAACGACGGAGACTGGATCGACGGGCGGATGTTGTGCAGCGGTCCCCGCACCAACCCGTGGTACCAGCAGGCCTCGGACCGGGCGATCGAAGCCGGTGACCTGGTGGCCTTCGACACGGACATGATCGGCCCGTTCGGCTACTGCGCCGACATCTCCCGGACCTGGATCGCCGGTGCCGGCGAGCCGGACGCCCGTCAGCGTGACCGTCATGCGAGGGCACTCGAGGAGATCGAGCACAATGCCGCGCTGCTCGCTCCCGGCCTGGGGTTTCGGGAGTTGTCCGACAAGGCCTTCCAGCAGCCGGACGAGTTCGTCGCCCATCGGTACGCCTGTGTGGCGCACGGCGTCGGCATGAGCGACGAGTACCCGAAGATCTACCACCGCCAGGACTGGGACCTGCACGGGTACGACGGTGTGATCGAGGCCGACACGGTGATCTGCATCGAGAGCTTCGTCGGGTCCGACGCCGGCGGACCGGGCGTCAAGCTGGAGCAGATGTGGCACGTCCGCGCCGATGGCAACGAGTTGCTCTCGACCTTCCCGCTGGGGCTGCGCCCGTACGACCGGTAACCTCCCGGGCAGCCGACTCCTGGCGGAGGTCGCTCACCCGCCTTCGACCACGAGGACCCTCATGCGCAAGCCGCTTCTCGCCTTCTTCCTCCTGCTCTCGGTGCTGCCTGTTCCTCCGGTCACGGCCGCCGACGGTCAGATCGCCTCGGTGGCGTGCAGCCAGTGGCGGTGGGGCATCGGCGACGACCCGATCGGTTACGACGGCTGGGAGGACTCCCACGACGACTTCACCGACACCAGCGCGCAGAGCGGGGGCGACATCCTCCGATGGTTGAGCCCCACCAGCAGCTACTGGCAGTCGGTCGAGGCGACCACGACCGGCGACGAGGTGGCGGTCGTCTGGATGCTGTGTATCCGCCAGGACGATGTGATCACGACCGACCAACTGACGACCGTGCACGACCTCATCCGGGATCGCTGGCCGACCCAGCCTCTCTACGTCATCCCGCTCGACGTGAAGCGCCCCGACCCGTGCAACGAAGGGGAGTACGAGCAGTCGGTCGAGCACCGCGACTGGGTGCTGGACACCTTCCCGAACACGCTGCCGGGCCCTGAGCTCATGCCGACGCTCAGCGCCGACGAGGTGCATGTTGCGTGCCACCCCAACCAGGCGGGCATCGACCGCTACTCGGCGATGCTGGCCGAGTGGGTCCCGGCCATGCTGGCGGGGACCACCCCCGAAGGGAGCGGGCGGTTCACCGACGACGACGGCAACACCCACGAGGGCTACATCGAGGCGATCGCCGAGGCCGGGATCACGCTCGGCTGCAACCCGCCCGACAACGACCGCTTCTGCCCCGACGACTTCGTCAGCCGGGCGCAGATGGCCTCGTTCCTCGACCGGGCTCGCGACCTGCCGGCGACCGCCATCGACGCCTTCCTCGATGACAACGGCTCGACCCACGAGGCGGCCATCAACCGGGTGGCGGCGGCCGGGATCACGGTGGGGTGTGATGCGGCCGATCCGTCGCGCTACTGCCCCTCGGCGAACGTCACCCGGGGCCAGATGGCGACGTTCCTGGACCGAGCCTTCGAGCTGGCGGCCACGGCCGTGGACTTCTTCACCGACGACGACGGTTCCCCCCACGAGGCGGCGATCAATCGGGTGGCCGCGGCGGGGATCACACTGGGGTGCGACACGGCCGACCCGGCCCGCTTCTGTCCCACCGATCCCGTCAGCCGCGCCCAGATGGCATCGTTCCTGGGGAGGGCGCTCGGCCTCGACGAGATCCTGCCCTGACCGCGACCGTGCCCTGAGATCGACGGGCTCAGCCGACGGCCGGCAGGCGCATGGTGAAGCGAGCGCCGGGGGCGGCGTCATCGACGTCGATCGTGCCGCCGTGACGATCGACCACGCTCTTGACGATCGCCAGCCCCAATCCGGCACCTCCGCGGTCGGTGGTCCTCGCTTCGTCCAGCCGAGTGAAGCGTTCGAACACCTGGGAGCGAAGTTGCGCCGGTATCCCGGCGCCGTCGTCGGCGATCGACAGGACCGCCTGGCCATCGTGGTGCCTGAGCTCGACGCGAACCTGTTCGGCAGCGTGCCGGAGGGCATTGTCGAGCACGTTGCGAACCGCTCTGGACAGCTCATTGACATCGCCCTCGACCATCACCGGCTCGAGTTCGGTCACCACGGAGGGGTTGTCGAATC
>JBPEXB010000497.1:0-3329 GCA_052032125.1 Acidimicrobiia bacterium | reverse complement strand
GCCTTGCGGAGCATGCTGCCGATCAGCGGCAGGGACAGGCGGGCACCCATGCGGTACGGGGACGACTCCATGACGAGGTCGAGTCGCGTTCCCTCGCCCTCGGGCGTGACGGTGAACACGCTGTCCCAGATCGTGCCGCCTGCGTCGGACACCAGCCGGACCCGTTCGTTCGCGACGTACTCGGTGACCTCCAGCTCCGTGACGGCCTGCCGCCCCCGGATCAGCCGGGTCTCACGGAACCGGGTCCCCACGCCACGGGTCGTCTCGGAGAGCACCTCCACGTCGACGATGTGCGGGATGACCTCTTGGAAGTTCTCGATGTGCGCCACGGTGTCGAACACCCGCTCGACTGGGGCGGCGACGTGCTGGGATGCCCGGTATTCACCCATGTGCCCTCCTCGGCGGCAGGCTACCGCCCGACCCCCCGGTCGTGACCCGAGGCCAGCGCCTCGACGTCAGCCGGGCCGAAGCGGAACAGATCTCCCTCCAGCCCGAGGACGAGCGCGGCCATCGCAGTGCCCGTCGCCACCCCACCCGGAAGGTCGTCGTCGAGCAGGCCGAGGATCACGCCGGCGGCGAAGGCATCGCCTGCCCCGATCCCGTCGATCACGGTCACCTCGAAGGCCGGAACGTGTCCCGATCGGTCTCCATCCCGCCACATGGAGCCCGATGGACCGAGCGTCAGCACCGCTCGGGGCGCCCCGAACCGATCCTGCACGGCTGCCAGCACCTCGTCGGGCTCCCCGGTCAGCCCGAAGAGATCGCGGGCATCCTCGTCGGTGACCAGCACCGTGTCCGCTGCCTCGGCGAGCGGTGCGATGCCCGCTGCTGCGTCGGCGGGCGACCAGAGGCGTGCCCGGTAGTTGACGTCGACGACCACGCTGGTCCCGCCGACCCCGGCCTCGTCGACGGCCCGGCTCGCCAGCAATGCCCCCTGATCCGAGATGCCGGGCGTGATCCCGGAGAGGTGCAGGATCCGTGCATCGCGGACCGCCCCCCAGTCCACGGCGTCGGCATCGAGGTGGGCGGCGGCGGAGTCTGCCCGGTCGTAGGTCACCTCGGTCCGGCGGGGCGGCATCGCATGTTCGATGTAGTACGTGCCCATGCGATGCTCGTCCGACCAGCTGATGCGGGCTTCGACACCGTGGGAGGCGAGTTCGCTCGCCACTCGCCGCCCCAGCGGGTTCTTGGGCAGTGCGCCGATCCAGGCGGCTCGCCTTCCCATGCGCGACACCGCCACGGCCACATTGGACTCGGATCCGGCCACGGCCATGTCCAGGCTCGTGGCCTCCTCGAGGCGCCGCCCAGGCGGCACGGAATAGCGGATCAGCGCCTCGCCGAGCGTGACGACGTCGAGCATCACGACGAGACCTCGGCGACGAACCGAGCCACCTCGTCGTGCACCCCCGCCTCATCGCCCGATTCCAGCAATTCCCGGCGAAACGCAGCCGATCCCACCCCTAGGGCAGTGGCGCCGGCCGCCAGGTAGGCGGCCGCATCGTCGGCGGTGATGCCGCCAGTCGGGACCAGCGCCGGCTGCCCCAGCACACCGTGGATGGCGCGCAGGTATCCGGGTCCGCCGAGCTGGGCCGCCGGGAAGACCTTGACCATCGTCGCCCCCATGGTCACTGCGGTGCTGATCTCCGTCGGAGAGGCAGCCCCGGGCACGACTTCGAGCCCGGCGAACAACGCGGCGTCGATCACCCCTCGATCCAGCAGCGGCGAGACGACGAACTGAGCGCCAGCGTCCACGATCCGTTCCACATCGTCGGCCGACCGGACGGTTCCGGCGCCGATGGCGTGATCGGGGAAAGCCTGGGTCAACGCAGCGATTCCGCGGAGCGCGTCGGGCGAATCGAGCGTGACCTCGAGCGCTCGCATTCCGGCGGCGACTGCTCCCCGCGCCACCGCCACGAGGTGCTCGGGAGGACACCCGCGGACGATCCCCACCAGTGGTACATCGGAAAGGCTCTCGGACAGGCGGACCATGGCGGGGACGTTAACGCGACCCGCCAACTCCTTCGCCGGGCTTTACAGACCTCGAACACCGGCGTCCGACGATGGTCGCATGGTCAGCGAACGCCAACGAATCTCCCACGTCGTCCGCCGCCTGGGCTACGGCGCCAACTCCACGACCGCCGATGCCAGCACCGACATCGACGACGCAGTCAGCCGGGCGCTCGACCTCACGAGCCCGGTGGATCCGCCGCCCGACTACGCCGTGCCGATCGAGCGCGACGACATCAACGACTACCGGGCCGCCGTGCCGTCGGTGCTCTGGTGGATCGAGCAGATGGGCAGTGGCCGGCGGCTCGTCGAGGAGCGCCTCATCTGGTTCTGGCACGACCACTTCGCCATGCACGTGCGCAAGATCGGCGTCCCCTACCTCGCCATCCAGCACCACCATCTCCTCCGCCAGCACGCCACCGGCAATTTCGCCGAGTTGCTGCACGCGGTGGCCGTCGACCCGGCCATGCTCCGCTACCTGGACACCGTGCAGAGCTCCGCCGAGAGCCCCAACGAGAACTTCGCCCGTGAGGTCATGGAGCTGCACACTCTCGGGTCCGGCAACTACACCGAGCAGGACATCGTCGAGCTTGCCAGAGCGATGACCGGCTGGATCGTCGCCAGCCCGCTTCGCCGCACAGTGGGATTCGCCCCGGTCGACGATGCCGAGCCGTGGAGCTCGGTGTTCGTGCCGTTCCGATGGGACCCCGGCATGAAGACGGTGCTGGGCACGACGGCCGCCTTCGACATGCAGAGCGGCATCGACCTGTTGCTCGACCACCCGCAGACCGCCCGATTCATCAGCGCCAAGCTGTATCGCGAGCTGGTCGGACTCGATCCCGATGACGACACCGTCGAGGCCCTGGCGGCCGTGTTCCGGGCCGACTACGAGATCATGCCGCTGGTCGAGGCCATCGTCGCCACGCCGGCGTTCACATCCGACGCCGCCGTCGACGCCAAGGTGCGGTCGCCGCTCGAGAAGCTGGCCGGGCTGGTCGACGCCTTCGACACATCGCTCGAGCGCAGCGCCATCCCGCTGCTCGAACAGGTCGGCTACCTGCCCTTCACTGCACCCAACCCGTCGGGCTACGCAACCGGGCTGTCTTTGCTCGGCCCCTACCAGTACGTGCACGTCTTCGACCTGGCCACGGCGGTCGTGAACCCGCCGTCGCTCTCGCCGGTGGACACGTTCGCCCGACTCGGCGTGTACGACGCCAGCCAGACGTCCCTCGACGTGCTCGCCGGCACCGACCATCCCATCAGCCGATTGGCGCTCGCCATCGCATCACCGGAGTACGCACTCGTATGACCAACCAACCACA
>JBPEXB010000496.1:0-1676 GCA_052032125.1 Acidimicrobiia bacterium | reverse complement strand
AGCTTGGAGGGCCCGATCCCTGAGATCGCCGCCAGCTGCTGCTCGGTGGCCGGAGCCCGGGCGGCGATCGCCTCGAGGGTCGCGTCGTGCATGACGACGTAGGCGGGCACCCCCAACTCCGACGACTTGGCCCGTCTCCAGTCCCGCAGCCGCTCGGCCAGGTCGGGATCGCCCTTGGGGCCGGTGCGATCGACGGCGACGACGTCGGCGATGGCGGCGACCACCTCGGCTCCGGTGTCGAGCCGGACCTCGATCGACGACTCGCTGCGCGCCGTCACCGACCCCTTGAGGCCGCCCCGCAGGGTCACGCGATCGTCGATCGTCGGGCCGGTCTGCATCGGTGAGATCTTCGGCTCGCGTCGCGGAACGGTGGAACGAATCGGTTCCGGCTTGGCGGAGCCATCCAGCTCGCCGAGGAATCGCGAGGGGCGGGCGCGATCGGCCAGCACCAGCGCGCTGCGGCGAGCCCGGGTGATGGCGACGTGGAAGATGCGCCGCTCCTCCTCGCGATCCGTGGCGAGCTCGTGGGGCATCGAAGACCGATCGACGCCGAAGACGAGGACCCTGTCCCACTCCATGCCCTTCACCCGATGGATCGACGAGAGCACCACCCCGGTGGGATCGGGGCGCTGAGCGGTCACGTCGTGAAGCCATGCGACGAAGTCGTCGAGCCGGGGGTGGAGCGCGGCCGAGCGTCGAATGGCGACGAGGTCGTCGCCGTGGCTCGACCGGGAGGCCCCACGTCCCATGTCGAGCGTCTGCGCAGCGCTGCGCAGCCCGATGTCGTCGGTGATCAGTTCGACCAGCGGTCCGCTGACGCCCTCCTCTGCCAGCTCGACCGCCCGTTCGAGCTGTGCGACGAAGTCGTCCCAGCGAGCGGCTTGCTTGGTGTCGAGCTTGCCGGTGAGAGCCGCCAGATCGACCAGCGAGGTGGGGCGCCGGTCGAGGAGATCGCGAGCCAGCGTCGTCAATCCTCTCGACGGTCGCCGGATCGCCTCGATCACGTCGGTGCTGCGCATCGACTCCGGATCGAGAGAGAGGCGGATCCAGGCGAACAATGCCCGCACCGCCGTGCGGTTGAGGGCGTCGGTGGTGAGGAGGTCCTGCGTGCCGATCTGGCGATCGACGAGCGCCGCCTTGACCGGAATCAGCGACGAGTTGACCCGGGTGAGGACCGCGATGTCGGACGGGTTGGTACCGGCGTCGATCCACTCGGCGATGTGCTCGGCCGCCCGAGCTGCCAGCTCGTCGCCCGGGAGGCGCTCGATCGCCAGGCTCTCCCCGTCCGCCTCGGTCCTGGCGGCGACGATCTCCTTGTCGATGCGCCGCCGGTTGTACCCGAGCAGGTGGGAGGCGGCGGTGACGATCGAAGGGGGGCACCGGTAGTTGATGGAGAGGGCGAGTTCCGTCGATCCGGGGAACAGCGCGTCGTAGTCGATCAGGAAGCCTGGGTCCGCCCCGGCGTAGCCGTAGATGACCTGGTCGTCGTCGCCCACCCCGAAGACCTGCAATTGGGGAGAGGCGAGCAGGCGGAGGAGCAGCAGATAGGCGGGGGTCAGGTCCTGGAACTCGTCGACCAGCAGGTGGCGGCAACGCCGCTGCCACCGGGCCCGCAGGTCGGGGTCGGTGACGAGCGCCTCGATGGCGCCGTACACCTGCTCGCCGTGGTCGGCCTC
>JBPEXB010000495.1:0-5807 GCA_052032125.1 Acidimicrobiia bacterium | reverse complement strand
CGTGAAGGTCGCCGTGCCGTCGTCCGCCACCTCGTAGGACTCGAGGATCTCGCTCGGCACCACGTCACCCGTGCCGAGGCGCACGCCGTTGTTGTCCACGTACGACTGGTCGAGCAGTGGCTGGTAGAGCGCCCTCGTCACTGCATAGGACCCGGTGCTGCGGAACAGATGCTGTTCGAGCAGGTTGATGTCGGTGGACAGCGAGACGACGATCCGCTCCTCGGTGGGTGCGGCCGTCGTCGCCGTGCTCGCCGGAGCAGTGGTTCCGGTGGTCCCTTCGGTGGTGGCGGTGGTCGCCGCCGTCGTTGCAGCGGTCGTCGCTTGTGTCGCCTCGGTCTCGGTCGTGCTGTCACCGCCGCAGGCGGTCGCGACGAGCATGAGTGCGAGCAGGATCGCGAAGATCGGGTGTCTGCGCGTCAACGAGGATCGATCCATGAGTTGCCTCCCTATTGGATGTGGTCGGCCGGGCCCCGAGCCTGGTGCCTGTCGCCAATGATATAACATCCGGCCGGGCGGGGAGGGTGGACCCCCGGTCACCACTGGCGCTCGCGGTCCTCTTTCTCCCACTGCTCACGGCGGGCCTTGTCGGCAGCGTCGCGTTCGGCGCGACGAGCGTTCTCCTCGGCCTCTCGTGCCTCCCGGCGAGCCCGCTCCTCCGCTTCGCGCTCTTCCCGACGCGCCAGCTCCTCCGCCTCCCGAGCCTCGCGCTCCGCCTCGTAGGCAGCCTCGGAGTTGTCCGGTTCGACCGGCGCAGGCTCGTGCTGCTCCGGCTCGTCGGCGGGCGGCGAGTCGCTCGCTTGTGTTTCGTCCGTCACGGGCGACCTCGTCGCTAGGGGAGCGTCAATCTACCCCGGGCGCGGCGTTCGCCAGTTCGCTGTGGATCACGACCTCGCCCTGGATCGTCTTGTGAACCGGGCACCGGTCGGCGATCTCCAGCAATCGCTGTTGCTGCTCGGCGTCCAGGTCGCCTTCCAGCGCGAGGACCTTGCCGATCTCGTCCACGGTTCCCTCGTCGGTCTCGCACTGCTCGCAGTCCTTGGCGTGGATGCGCCGGTGCGTCAGTTCCACGGTCACGGCCTTCAGGGGCCATTGCTTGCGATCGGCGTACATGCGCAGCGTCATCCCTGTGCAGGTGCCCAGCGCCGTGAGCAGGTAGTCGTAAGGGGTCGGACCGGTGTTGGTGCCACCCACCGACTCCGGCTCATCCGCCACGAGCGGGAATCCGTTGGAGACGACCTCGGTGCGAAAGCCGTCCTCGGTGCGGACCGTCGTGACGCTCTTCGGAGCGTCGACGAGGAAATCGGGCTGGCTGTGGCTGCGCAGGTCGCGGCTGATGTACCGGGTGGCCCACGAGGCGAGCACCTCGGCGACATACGACGCGTCGTCGGGATCGGTGATCAAGTGATCCGCGGTGTCGAGGGAGACGAAGCTCTTGGGGTGGCGGGCCATGCCGAACAGGTCGCCGGCGTTGTCGATCCCGACCGTGTTGTCGATCGGCGAGTGCATGATCAGCAACGGGCGGCGCAGGGTGCCGACCGCCGCCGCCAGGTCGACCGCCCCCACATCGTCGAGCAGCTGGTCCTTGATCGTGAAGGTCCGGCCCGCCAGTTGCACCTGGGCCGAGCCCTCGACCCGGATCTTGTCGAGGTCCTCCGCGATGTGACGCTCGATGTGCTGGGGAGTGGCGGGCGCACCGATCGTCACCACCGATCGGACGCCCGGGAGGCTCGGGACGGCCGCCAGCGCCGCCGCGCCTCCCAGGGAGTGACCGATGACGATCTCCGCCGGCTCGTGGTGATCCCGCAGATAGTGCGCGGCCGAGATGATGTCCTCGACGTTGGTCGTGAAGTTCGTGTCGGCGAAGTCGCCTTCGCTGTCTCCCAGCCCCGTGAAGTCGAAGCGCAGCATGGCCAGGCCGTGGCCGGCGAGTGTGGAGGCGATGCGCCCGATCGCTCGGAGCTCCTTCGAGCACGTGAAGCAGTGGGCATAGAGGACGAACCCGATGGGGTCGCCGGTGACCGGATAGTCGATCCGACCCGCCAGGGTCTGACCGCGGGCGTTGGTGAAGGTGACGCGTTCGTGTCGCATCGGTGCACTCTGCCAGAGCGGGAACGGAGGCGGGTGCTCGGTGCCCGTCAGGAGGTCGTGGCGATCACGACGGGCCTACGCTCTGGGTGTGACGGCTTTGCGGCTTCGGGGTGGCACGGTCATCGACGGGACCGGGGCGCTCCCGCGCCAAGCCGATGTGGAGATCGAAGCCGGTCGGATCGTCGCGGTCGGCGACCTCGACGGAGGCCACGGCGACACGATCGACGCATCCGGCCTCGTGGTCGCTCCGGGGTTCATCGACTTCCACTCGCACGCCGACTTCACGCTGCCGGCGTTCCCTGAGGCGCTGAACTCGCTCGCCCAGGGGGTGACGACCGAGGTGATCGGCAATTGCGGGTTCTCTCCAGCGCCGCTGAGCCACGACGACGGCCGCAACGATGCGTTCCTGGCGTCCTGCGCGGCGATCGGTCCCGATCTCGAGTGGCGCTGGTCGAGTTTCAGCTCGTTCCTCGATCGGCTCGACGAGACACGGCCGCCGGTCAACTGCGTGCCGCTGGTCGGTCACAGCGCGGTGAGAAGCGCCGTGATGAACTTCGAGGATCGGCCTCCCACCACTCCGGAGTTGCGCGCCATGGCGGCGCTGGTGGACGATGCGCTGCGGTCGGGCGCCTGGGGGCTGAGCTCCGGCCTCGTCTACGCGCCCGGCACCTTCGCGGCGGCGGACGAGCTGACCGCCCTCGCCGCCGTCGCCGCTCGACACGATGCCCTGTATGCCTCACACATCCGCAACGAGGGCGACGGTCTCATGGAGGCCATCGCCGAGGCGGTCGAGGTGGGCCGGTCCACCGGGGTGCGGGTGGAGATCTCTCACCTCAAGGCGGCGGGTCGTGCCAACCACGGGCGGATGAGTGAGGCGCTGGCCTACCTGCAGGAGGCGCGGCAGGCCGGCGTCCGGGTCACGGCCGACGTCTACCCCTACACCGCCGGCTCCACGGTCCTGGCAGCGCTGATCCCGCCCTGGGCCCACGAGGGTGGCTTCGAGGAGCTGATCGAGCGACTCGGTTCCCAGGAGGTGCGGGCTCGCCTGCGGGAGGAGATGCTCAACGGGATCGCCGGCTGGCAGAGCAACCTGGTCGCGTGTGATGGCTGGGGTGGCGTGATGATCTCGACGGTGCTGGATCGCCGGCTGGCCGACCACGAAGGACAGCGCATCTCCGACCTGGCAGCCCGGCGAGGCGTGGATCCCTTCGACTTCACGTTCGACCTGCTGATCGAGGACCGGGCAGGCAGCGTCATGGTGGTGTTCCAGATGGCGGACGCCGACATGCACGAGGCGCTACGAGCTCCTTTCACCGTGGCCGGTTCGGACCAGCTGATGGTCACGGGGCACGAGCGCCGGGTGCACCCGCGTGCCTATGGCTGTCACGCCCGCATCCTGGGCCCGCTGGTGCGAGACGAGGGGCTCTTCCCGCTGGAGGAGGCGGTGCACAAGATGACCGGGCTGCCGGCGTCGGTGCTCGGCTTGACCGACCGCGGCCTCATCCGGCCCGGGCAGGCAGCCGACCTCGTGCTCTTCGACCCCGAGACGGTCGAGGATCGGGCAACCTATGCCCGGCCGACCGAGCTGGCCGCCGGCATCGAGCGGGTCCTGATCGACGGCCAGACCGCTTACGAGCCGGGGACCCCCCGGGCCGAGCGCTTCGGCCGAGTGCTGCGGCGCCGCTAGCCGTCCCCGGGAGCGCCCAGGACGGACGCGGCGTGCAAGGCGATCCAATCATCGACCCGCTGCCACTGGTCGAACAGCCACTCGACTTGCGCCTCGTGGTCGTCGGACGCCATGGACCCGTCGACCCTGATGTACGAGGCCTTGACGGTGCGGCGGATCGGCACCGCCCTCCAGAGATCGCCGAGTGACTGGAGGTCGTCGAGGCCCACGTGGGCGAGCAGGTAGGCGGTTGCTTCGGCTGCCTCCAGGGCGCTCAGCGTCCCGCCGGGCCGCGGCGGCAGCACGTGGGCCATCGCCCGCGTGCGGGCCGCCCGATCGGTCAGGCCCCGACGTTCGAAGTGCTCGAGCGCCGCCTCGTACCGCCGCTGGGTGAAGTTGCCACCCTCCGGGAAGATGATCATGGCGCCGTCGTGCTCGATCGTGGCCGCGGCATGGCGAACGGCTTCGATCTCCTGCTGGCCGTCCCGTGGGTTCTGATCACAGAAGTGGAATGGCAGCCGGCTGATGGCGTGGTTGAAGAACGGGTCCCACAGGAGCTTGGTCGTCCCCAGCATCCGCAGCTTGCGGCCGTGGTCCCGCATCATCGAGCGAGCCACGAGCAGCGCGTCGCCGGGACCGGCGTGGCGGCACAACACCAGCAAGGGGCCGCGAGCCGGGTCCTGTGCCGGGAACTCGAACTGGAACCCGATGAAGAACCGAATCGCTCTGGTGATGAGCTCCAACCACACGCCCAGCAGCCAACGGTGCGCCCGTTGGAGGGGCTCGGTGCGCATCCACAGGCCGAAGCCGCTGGCGATCCACAACACGAACGCCAGGGTGAGGCCTACGAACTCCACGACGCAGAAGGCGATGCCGAGCCCGCCGATGCGGGTGAAGCGCCACCGCTTTCGATCGATCAGATCGATCAGCGCCAGAATCAGATGGAGCACCGGTGAGAGCACCGTGATGACCAGGGAGCCCACATAGGCGATCGGGGTGATCACGAACGCCCGGATCGCCGGTGGCGGCACTCTCACGGCCATGCACCACGGTATCCCGTGACCAGATCGGCCCGCTCGGGCCGAAAGACCCCATTCGCGGCTGGAGCGCCGGGTGAGCGCATCGGCTGACACCGCCCGCCACGCTCCTAGGCTGGGCCGATGAACGCCGGGTCGGGTAGCAAGACCGCCTTCGTCCTCGGTGGCGGGGGCCTGCGTGGGGCTGTGGAGGTCGGCATGCTGCTGGCGCTGGCTGACGCCGAGATCCGCCCCGACCTGGTCGTCGGCACCTCGATCGGATCGTTCAACGGCGCCGTCATCGCCTCTCTGCCGCTGCCCGCCGCCGCCCGACGGCTGGAACAGGCGTGGCTCGACATCTCCGAGCAGCGGGTCCTCGAAGAAGGTCTGCTCGGGCGGGCCGCCAACGTCTTTCGCCATCGCATCCACCTGCACTCGAATGAGCCCCTGCGGTCGATGCTCGAGCAATGGCTCCCGGTCGAGAGGTTCGAGGAGACCAAGGTCCACTTCGAATGCGTGGCGGCCTGCATCGAGACCTCGGCGGAGCACTGGTTCACTCACGGCCCCCTGGTCGACGCGCTGCTCGCCTCCAGCGCAGTGCCGGGTCTGCTTCCGCCGGTCGAGGTCGACGGGTGGCACTTCATCGACGGCGGGGTGGTCAACTCGATCCCCATCTCGAGAGCCGTCCAGTTGGGCGCCACCGAGATCTACGTGATGCACGTCGGTCACATCGAATCGGAGCTGCGCCTCCCCAAACACGCATGGGATGTGGCATTCGTGGCCTTCGAGATCGCCCGGCGCCATCGGTTCCACCACGACATGGCCGCCCTCCCGGAGGAGGTCACCGCCCATGTGCTGCCGAGTGGGGACACCGAACTCAAGTTCAACGACGCGTCGAAGCTGCGGTACAGCCAGCGGGGTTCGATCGAGCGCGACATCGAACGGGCGAGGTCAGCGACCGCCGAGTACCTGGCGTCGGTGAAGGAGCCGAGAAGTCTCGAGTCCTGAGTCGTGAGTCCTGAGTCCTGCCTACCGGG
>JBPEXB010000494.1:0-5729 GCA_052032125.1 Acidimicrobiia bacterium | reverse complement strand
CTGCGCTACTCGGTGCCGGCCAACTCGACGATGTCGCTCTCACCGTTGCGGGTGAGCGCCTCGAGGATGTTGACCCCGGTGGCCGCTTCGATCTGCTCGGTGATCGAGATCACCGCAGCCGGCATCTGGCCGGCCAGGCTCGGCAGACCCTTGCCGTCGCCACCGTCGATGACGGTGAGCCGGTCGATGTCGATGCCTTGCACGGTGTCGGTGATCTGCTCGACGAGCTCCGGCAGCATGTTGAGGACGAAGATGTCTCGGGCGTCCTGGCCGGCGGCCTGGAACTGAGCGGTGAGCTGTTCGAGGACTCGTACCTGGGCGGCACCGTCTTCGATGATCTTGGCCGCCCGGCCCTTCGCCTCGAGCTCCAACGCTTCCTTCTCGGCACGGGCCGGCGCCACCACGTCGGCCTCGAGACGCCGCTCCTGCAGCTCGATGCGCTCCCGCTCGAGGTCCTGCTCGGCGACGACCCGCGCCTTGGCGCCCGCCACCTTGGCCTCTTCTTCCTGCGCCACCGCCAGCGCCTCCAGCTGCGCCTCGCGCACCCGGAGCTTGTTCTGCTCCTCGACGATCGCCAGATCGGACTCGACCCTGGCCAGCTCAGCCCGCTTGCGGGCCTGTGCCTCGGCTTCGGCCGCCTCGGCGTTCTGCACCGCCTCGGACTCTCTGGCCTCCTTGAGGACCTGCGCCGTCCGGCGGCGCCCGACCGCCTCCAGGTAGCCGACCTGGTCGGTGACGTTCTGGATCTTCAGGACGTCGAGCTCGAGCCCGAGCGTCTTGATGTCATCGTCCGCCTCGTCGATCAGCGTCTGGGCGAACTTGAGCCGATCCTCGTTCACCTCCTCAGGCGTCAGCGTCGAGAGCACGCCTCGCAGGTTGGCCTCGAGGTTCTCCTTGGCGATCTGCTGGATGTAGTCCTGCTTCCGCCCGAGGAAACGCTCGACCGAGTTCTCGAGCAAGCCCTCCCGGCTGGACACCTTGATGTTCGCGACACCTTGGACGTCCAGGGGGATGGCCCCCTTCGAGTAGGCGTTGTGCACCGAGACGTCGATCGGGATCGTGTTCAGATCCATGTAATCGACTTTCTCCAGCACCGGGATTCGGATGGTCCGGCCTCCCTTGATCACCCGGTACCCAACCGTGCGACCGTCGGGCAGCACTCGATCTCTCCCGGAGATGACCGCCACCCGGTTGGGCGGGCAGATCACCACCAAGCTCTTCACGGCCGCCAGGACCACGAAGGCGATGACGACGACGAACGCCGCGATGATCACGAACAACATCAGATTCCTCCTTCTGACAACTCCGGGGCCGCAGTCACGTATGCCGTGCCCTGGCGGACCTCGACGACGACGACTCGCTCGCCGGTGGCGAGGTCAGGTGAGCCGTCCTTGTAGGGCAGCGCCACCATGAAGGTGGGCTGGCCGGCCATGTCGATCTCCACCCGCCCGCGCCGGCCGTCGGTGATGGGGAGCACCACTCGTGCGAGCGTTCCTCGCAGGTCGCGCTCGGTGAGATGAGAGGTGGTGTCGCTCCGCTTCAGGTACGCCATCAGCCGGGCGTTGAGCACTCCGGCGAACAACCCGAGCGCCAGCGCCACCACGAAGGGCAGGGGCTCCGGGTAGTCCAACCGGTTCAGGAGGGCTCCCACCACCCCGAAGAACAACGCCACGAAGGTCAGCGTCCGGAAGGTGAGCAGCGAGCCGATCCAGTCACCGGCACCCGTGACCACCTGCCTCGCGGCGGAGTCTTGATCAGTGTCGAGATCGACGTCCACGTCGACATCGACATCTGCGTCGAGGCCGGTCGTGTCGAGATCAGCGTCGCCGAAGTCGACATCGACGTCCGAGTCGAAATCGATCGCCCCGAGCAGGGCCGGGATGACGAACCCGCCGCCGAAGATGGCGGCCGCGACGTAGACCCAGATCATCTCGCCACCTCCCGACCTCGCGCCGGGAGCTCGCCCACGGATCGGGCGCTACAGATGATCTCCCAATACATCGTCTACCCCTTTCTTCACCGCCTGCCAGTCACTCACCCACTCCGTGAGTGACTCGCGGCCGGCCGGCGTGAGCCGGTGGTACTTGCGGGCGGGCCCGGACGGAGAGTCCTCGAGATAGCTCTCGATCAGGCCCCGCTTCGAGAGGCGCTTGAGCACCGGATAGATGCTCGCCTCGCCGGCCACCTCGAGCCCGCGATCGCGGAGCTCTCGAATCATCTCGTAGCCGTAGCTCGGCCCGTCGCTCACCGCCGCCAGCAGACACATGTCGAGCAGACCCTTGAGCAGCTGGCTGTGGTGGCTCGCATCGTCAAGTACCATTTGTTACATAGTAGCTGACGTCACAAAGTACGTCAAGAGGTATTCGACACGGTTGATGGCTCTGAGGTGTCCCCCCGGTCCCGGGCTCCAGGCCCCGGGTTCCGGGTCTACGCCACCTCGGCGGCGGAGGGCTCCTGGGCGCGCTCGCTCAGCGGAAGCGACAGGGTGAAGTACGTCTCGCGCCCGATCCGGCGATGGATCAGCGACCCGCCCATGATCTCGGCGAGCCGGTGGGCGATCGACAGGCCGAGCCCCACGCTGCCGGTCATCAAGGGAGTCTCGCCCTGATGCACGAAACGGGTGAACAGCCGATCCTCGAGCTCGGGCGGGATGCCGGGCCCGTCATCGATCACGCTCAACTCGTAGCGCCCATCCGTCGCCTCGCCGTGCAGGCGCACGGAGGGCCCGCCGTACTTGAGGGCATTCGAGATCAGGTTGCGCAGGATCTGGCGCAAGCGCAGGCGATCGGCCCGCAGCGGACCGGGATGGAGGTCGACCGCCATGTCCCGCCCGGCGATCACCACGGGTACCCCGACCACGGCCAGCTCCTGGTTGGGGTCGACGTCCTCGATGGCCAGTGCCAGCGCGTCTTCCTTGTCGCGCGCCGTCGTGATCAGGTCGTCGACCATCCGCGCCAGCTCCTCCGACTCCGTGGCGATCATGCCGGCCATGGTGCGGAGCTCCCCGGCGCTCAGCTCGGTGTCGAGCGCCGCCATCTGGGCGAACCCGACGATCCCTGTGAGTGGGGTACGGAGCTCGTGGGAGATGTTGGCGATCAGCTCGTCCTTCGCCTTCACCATGTTGCGCTCATGCTCGAGCGCCAAGGCCAGGTGGTGGCGCCGGGTGGCACGGGCCGCGACGAGGCGATAGATGCCGGCGAGCGCCAGCGGGATCACGACGATCACGATCACCCGCCCGGCGACCTCTGCCTGTCCAGCCGCGTCGGCCGCACTCGCCACGTCTTCGAGCGCTTCGTCCCCGAGGAAGGCGAGGCCGGCCGTCAAGACGTCGAATGACCGGTCCGCTCGCAGCATCAGCCCGCCGAGCTCGGCATCCATGCGATCCGGCTCGGTGAGTGCGGCGAGTACATCATCCAGGCTGCGCCGCAGCTCGTCGGCGCGAGCCGCGTGCAGCGCCGCCCCTTCTTCGAGCGTGTCGACGAGAACCAGCATGGCGCCGTCGAACGAGTCGAGGGACACCCGGGCGGCGGTGATCGCCGCCTCCAGGTCGTCGGGCGCCATGTCGACTGCGCGCGTCACCGCCACTGCCTCGGCGACCCGACTGCGAGCGTCGATGGCGGCGGCACGTGCCGAGTTGGCCTGGGCACCGATCGAGCCGTCTGCGGCGATCCCCCGCAGGCTGATGGAGTTGGTGAGCCAGGCAGCCGCGCCGAACACCACGGCGGCGATGGCGAGCGCCACGACCACACTGCGCCGGCGACCTCCTCGCGGCGGGTCAGGGTCGACGGGCGCCCACGGGTCGGCCTCCGCTCCCTCCACGCCCCTCGAAGCCCGCATCAGGCCACCTGCGACGAGGCGGCCGACCGATCGGGCGCAAGCGGCAGGGCGACCGTGAAGTAGGTCTTGTCGTCGGATCGCGAGTACGACAAGGAGCCGCCCATGATCTCGGCGAGTCGCCGGGCGATCGACAGGCCCAGTCCGACGCTCCCGGTCATGAGCGGGGCGTCTCCCTGGTGGACGAAGCGGGTGAAGAGCCGTTCCTCTAGCTCGGCGGGGACACCGTCGCCGTCGTCGACGACACTCAGGTAATAGGTCCCTCCCTTGACGACGCCCTCGACGGCCACGTTCGGGCCGCCGTATTTCAGGGCGTTGGAGACGAGATTGCGGAGGATCTGCCGGAGCCGGAGCCGGTCGACGAGCACCGTGTCGCTGGGCAGGTCCACGTCGATCTCGCGGCCGGCGATCACCGCCGGGATCTGGACGGCGTTCATCTCCTGATTCGGGTCGACGGCCTCGATGGCCATCCCCAGAGCGTCCTCCTGGTCTCGCGCTGTGGTGATCAGGTCGTCGACCATCCGGGAGAGCTCGTCGGCCTCGCCGGCGACCACGCCGGCCATCATGCGAAGGTCGTCGGGGGTCAAGGAGTCCTCGAGTGCAGCCTCCTGCGAGAAACCGAGGATGCCGGTGAGGGGCGTGCGGAGCTCGTGGGAGATGTTGGCGATCAGCTCGTCCTTGGCGCGCAGCATGCTGCGCTCCGCCTCGAGCTCGCGCTGCAGCTCGCGCCGCCGAGCAGCTCGCACGATGATGAACCGATAGCCGAGCACCGTGACCATCGGAATCAGGAAGGCGACGAGGAGTCGCGCCCCGACGGCGACCTGTCCCGCCGTCTCGCGGGCGACCACGATGTCGTTCAACGCCGCGTCTCGCACGCCGGCAAGGTCCACCGCCAAGGCGGCGAAGGCGGTGTCGGCCTCGCGGAGCGCGGCGTCCGCAGCCGACAGGTCCCCGCCGACGGACTCTGCGAGGGCTCTCTCGAGCGCTCCGATCATGGTCTCGGCGCCGCCTTCGATGATCGATGACTCGGCTCCCAGGTCGGTAACCGCTCGGCCAATGCGGCGCTCGAGCTCGTCGATGCCTGCCTCTGCAGAAGAGACCGACGCAGCCAACTCCTCGGCCGGGGCCAGTTCGAGCTCAACGGCTCTGGCTAGCAGGATTGTTTGCGCTACGCGGTTCTGCGACACGGCTGCCGCAGAGAGGGCTGCCTCCGTACGGACACCGATCGTGCCCTCGATGGCGATGTCCTCGACGCTCTGCGCGTTCGAGAAGAAGGTGGCGGCGACGACCACGATGATCGCGATCGCCAGGAGGCCGAGTGCGCGGAGGCGCGGCGACAGTCGCCGGCCGGCGAGGCGTGGCGATGGCGCAGACATCTCAGGTGGCGGATCGGCGGGGCGTACGCCTGTGGGCTCGGGCGGATCCTGAGGGTCCACCTGAGGACGTTGCTTGCCAGCCCGTCTCGGCGGGGGCCGGGCGGCGGTCGGCGAGATCAGCGCCGCAGGTTCCGACTCTCCCGTCCACCACGGATCGGCGCCGATCTGTTCCGCCACGTCCGACTCGAGTCGTTCGCCGGTCTCCGACATCACGTTGCTCCGACCTGGTCGCGGCGACGCATTCCCGAACCGGCCAACAGCAGTCCTGTGAGCACACCGGCACCCGAGGCCGGAAGCGACACGGCTTGTCCAGTGGCGAACATGGCCTCGGCGACGACGGCGAGCACCATCAGCGGCGACACGACGACCTGAGCCGCTCCCTCGGGGAGCAGCAACTCGACGCTGCGCAGCATTCCGTCCGGCAACGAGTCGGGCGATGACTCCGACGTTTCCGCCAGCGAGGGGAGCGCCACGTCGTTCGCAGGCGGCAGGGTCGTAGTCGGGCTGGCCTCCGACGCT
>JBPEXB010000493.1:0-8749 GCA_052032125.1 Acidimicrobiia bacterium | reverse complement strand
TACCGGCTACTGACTACTCACCTAATCCAGCCCGCTCAGGGCGTCCAGCAACGACCTACTGATGTCGGCCAGGTGGGCGAGCATGAGCGATTCCGCCAGATCGGCGTCGTGCTCCTCGAGGGCATCGACCAGGCGCCGATGGGCCTCGATCTCCGAGGTCGACGTCATGACCGAGACGAGCTCTGGCAGCATCCGCAGCAGGCGCTCGACCTCGTCGAGCAGGGCGGCGACCGACTTGACGAGCCGCTCGTTGCCGGTGAGGCGGGCAAGAGACAGGTGGAAGTCGCGGGACGCCTCGATCGAGGTCTCGAGCGAGTCGCCGGCGTCGGCCTGGGCTTCGATCAGCCGGCGCAGGTCGGCGACGGTCTTGCGGTTCATCTGCTCGATGACCTTCCGCACGACGCCGGACTCGAGGATGCGGCGGAGCTCGTAGACCTCGCGGAGGTCGTCGAGTCCGATCGGGCGCACGAGGTAGCCGCGCCGTGGCATGACCTCGATCCATCCGTCCTGTACGAGCAGTCGCAGTGCTTCACGGATGGGAGTCTTCGAGACGCCGAAGCGCTCGGCCAGGTCGCCCTCGATGACCACCGATCCGGGCCGAATCTGCGAGCGGAGGATCTCACCCTTCAGGGCGTTGAAGACCTGCTCGGTCAGTGACAGGTCACCGTCCCTGGGGAGGCTGGTCGGTGGCGACGTGCTCGGCTCGGTCGTCATGTGGTCGGGAGGGTAGTGAGCGAGACGCCGTGCCACCCGGACCTTTCCGACCGATGGAGAAACTGATATATCACAGACATATCACGACCGATATACTCGCAAGACGGAAAGGAGCGCAATGACCACCAACGCCGCCGTCGACGCGCACCGCGCGGACTATCCCATCGAAGGTTTCTCGCATGTCGAGTTCTGGGTCGGCAACGCCTACCAGAGCGCTCAGTTCTTCCGTGCCCTGATGGGTTACGCCATCGTCGGCTACCGCGGGCCCGAGACCGGCACCCGCGACCGGGTCACCTACGCCCTCGAGCAAGGCGACGTGCGGTTCCTCATCACCGGCGCGCTCAGCCCCGACCACGAGGTGGCACGCCACGTCCTCGAGCACGGCCCTGGCGTCCACGACGTCGGCCTGGACGTGCCCGACGCCGAGGCAGCCTTCGAGCTGGCGGTCGAGCGAGGGGCCGAGCCGGCCGCCAAGCTGGAGCGCATCGCCGGTGACCGAGGCGAGCACCTCCAGGCTGCCATCCACACCTACGGCGAGACACTCCACACGCTGAATCAGCGGAACGGGATCTGGCCGCCCCCGGACTTCGAGGTCTGGGAGGACACCGTCGCCCAGCCGGTCGGCTTCCGTCAGATCGACCATGTGGTCGGCAACGTCGACCTCGGCGACATGGATCGCTGGGTGGAGTTCTACGAGAACGTCTTCGGCTTCGTCCTGCTCCGCCACTTCGACGACGAGGCGATCTCGACCGAGTACTCGGCGCTGATGTCGAAGGTCGTGTGGGACGGCTCCGGCGTGATCAAGATGCCGATCAACGAGCCCGCCGACGGCCGCCGTCGCTCACAGATCGAGGAGTACATCCAGTTCTACCGCGGAGCCGGCGTGCAGCACCTGGCCATCTCGACCGACGACCTGGTCGAGACCGTGGCCGAGGTGCGCAAGCGCGGCCTCATGCTCATGCACGTGCCCGACACCTACTACGAGGACGTGATGGAGCGGGTGCCGGACCTGGATGCCGACCTGGAGGAGCTGCGGCGCCTCAACATCCTCGTCGACGAGGACGAAGGCGGTCACCTGCTCCAGATCTTCACCCGCATGCTCCAGGACCGCCCGACGGTGTTCTTCGAGTTCATCGAACGACGTGGCGCCATCGGCTTCGGTGAGGGCAACTTCAAGGCGCTCTTCGAAGCCATCGAACGAGACCAGGAAGCCCGCGGCAATCTTTAGGCCTTCGGCCTACAGATTGCGTACCGGGTACTGGGTACCGAGTACCGCCACCTGCATTGCCTCGAGCGTCGTGCAGGCGGAGTAGCCAACCGAGTACTACTCCGCACTCGGCTAGGTCGGGTGCGGGACGGCCGCGGTACCCGGTACTTGGTACTCGGTACCGAGTCCTGAGCATCGTGATGCTCAGGACCTCGACATTGCCGGGGCAATGTCGAGCGCCTCGTTACCCTTCTCCCATGGCGCGTGTGCGGTTGTTCGCCAATCTCCGGGAGCTGGCCGGGACCTCGAAGATCGAGGTGCCCGGCGCCACGGTCGACGACGTCGTCGCGCACCTCGTGGAGCGGTTCGGCACCGACTTCCAGCGCGGCTTGGAGAGCGCCCGGATCTGGAAGAACGGCGACGAGGCGGCGGGCTCCGATTCGGTCGGGGACGGGGACGAACTGGCACTGATCCCGCCGGTGTCGGGCGGCGCAGCCGCGGTGCCCGCCAGCGATGGCTACGAGAATCTCTTCCTGGCGGCGGCAGTCGTGGGCCTGCTGGCCGCCAACGCCTATGCCTCGGTCGCCGTGTTCTCTGCGGTCCTGGTCGGAGTGGCGGCGATGTGGGCGGTCGACATCGCCGCCCACGCCTCGAGCCGGGACCTCATCATCGACTACGGGCCGTTGCTGGCGTCGATCGTGGTGGCGGTTCTCTCGACGTTCGGCTTCGGCGCCGCCGGCCTGGGCATCGCCGCCATGCTGACCGTGGTCATCGCCCTGGGATGGGCGGTCCTGCGACCGGCCGCCCGGGATCTCACGTCGATGGCGGCCACCATGCTCGCCTCGGTGATGGCAGCCTTGGCCGTCGGATCGTTGCTGCTCACCAGGGTGTCCACCGACGGGGATCAGAAGGTCGCCGGCTTCATCATCATGGCGCTGGCGGCCACCCTGGTCGGCCAGGCCATCGGCCGCATGCGGCGCCAGCCGGTCGATCAGTTCATGGCCGGCTCGCTCGCCACGGTGGCGGCGGCGCTGGCGGTGGCAGCGATCTCCGACTTCGACCTGCTCGAGTGGTTCTTCATCGGTCTGCTGGTGGCGATCGGCTTCATCTCCGGCCGCGGCCTCGGTTCCGCCTTCCGAACCGGGCAGGTGTTCCTGACCGAGCGGCTGGACGGTTCCCTGGCCGCCATGGACGGTCCGATCCTCGCCGCGGGCATCTTCGTGCCCTTCCTGAGGCTGATCGCCTCGGAGGAGATCTTGGCGTCGCTCGGGCTGTTCAGTAGCCTTTGACCTTCATGTCCCGGTCTCCGTGGAGCATTCCGCTCCTCGCCCTCATGACGCTCGTGGCGCTCGTCGTCGCGCCTGCCCCGGCCCTCGGTGTCACCCAGGCCGAGGTCGACGCTGCCTGCGCCGACTCCAGCGAGGCATATGGCGTGCTCGAAGAGGCCCGAGAGGTGCGCGACGCGGCGCAGGAGCGCTACGTCCAGCTGATCAGCGAACGTGAGCAGACCGCCTACCTCGAGGCACGATTGCGCGATCAGATCTCGGATCGGGAGGCGACCACCAACGAGATTCGCGATCGGGTCGTCGATCGGGCGATCGACGTGTACATGAGCGGCGGCACCCAGATCACCGATCTCGTCTTCGGGGCGCGTTCGGTGGACCAACTCGTGGCCGGCCAGGAGTTCCTCGAGGCGGTGACCGCCAACGAGCTCTCGTCGGCCGACCTGCTGGCCGTCATCCGCACCGAGATGGAGACCATGCGAGCCGACCTCGACGAGCAGGCGAACACCCTCCGGATCCTGGAGAACGAAGCCAGCGAGCTCGCCGATGTGCTGGCCGCGTCGGCCCAGGCCGCTCTGTCCAGTTACGAGGAGCTGCGCGGCGAGTGCAAGCGGCTGTACGACACACGTCAGCGAGAGATCGCCCGGGCGCGGGCCATCGCTGCTGCCCGCAAGGCGGGTGGCGCCGGGGGCGTGTCGTCCAACGTGACGCCCGGTTTCATCTGCCCGATGTCCCCGTCGGCGAGCGCCTTCACCAACGACTGGGGCAACCCTCGTAGTGGCGGGCGCACGCACAAGGGCACGGACATCTTCGCCCCCATGGGCCAGAACGTCTTCGCGGTCGCCAGCGGCACGGTGACGCTCCGCAACGGCGGTCTGGGCGGCCTCTCGATCTGGCTGTCGGCCGACTACGGCGTCGACTTCTACTACGCCCACCTCAGCGGCTACGCCGGCGGCATCACCAGCGGCACGCGGGTCGCCAAGGGAGACCTGATCGCCTTCAACGGCAACACCGGCAACGCCCGCGGCGGCTCACCCCACGTCCACTTCCAGCTCCACCCCGGCGGGCGGAGCAGGGCGCCGGTGAACCCTTTCCCGACACTTGCCCGCGCCTGCAGGTGATAATGGCCACGTACACGAGCACCCGGGAGCACTGTGCAGACTGAGAATCGCCGCCGCATCGACATCATCCGTGACGACTCGTTCCTGTCGGACGTCACCGACGTCACGCTCGATGTGTTGCGTGAGCGACGCGCCCTGGCCGACGAGGTCGAGACCGAGCTGTCGTACTACCGCCGGATGCTGCACGGGCGGATGGACCTCCTGGCCTTCGAGATGCGTCGGCGGGCCGGCGAGGAGTCCAGGAGCCTGATCGAGGCGCTGCCCGAGATCCTGGGCGCCGGCGAGACCACTTCGGCCACCATCGGACGGGTGCCGTCGACACTGGCCCCGGATCTGCCGGACGAGCGTCGCCGTCACATCGACCGGGTGCTGGGCGACGACTTCCTGGCCCGACTCCCGATGATCGACGAGGCCGAGCTCGGTGAGATCCAGACCATGCTGGCTGACACCGAGCGTGAGGTGTCCGCGCAACGGAAGACGGCGCAGCAAGCCTTCGACACGCTCCAGGGCGAGATCATGCGCCGCTACAAGGACGGCTTGGCGGACGACACCGACCTCCTCTCCGACTGAGCGTGCTGGCCGACGTCGTGCGGTCCGGGGTCGTCGAGGCCCAACACGACGGCGCCGTCGCCGTCGTCGACGGTGATGGGAAGCTGATCGCCTCCGACGGTGACATCGATCGCCCGTATTACATCCGGTCGTCGGCCAAGCCGTTCCAGGCTCGAGCCGCCCTCGACGCAGGTGCCGAGTTCGCCCCCGAGCAGTTGGCGGTGGCCTGTGCCAGTCACGGTGCCCAGCCCGTCCACGTCGCCCACGTCCACGCACTGCTGGCGGAGGTCGGCCTCGACGAGTCCGACCTGCGGTGCCCGCCCGATTGGCCGATCGCCCGATCGGCCCGGGACCGTCTCGTGGCCGCTGGTCACCGCCTTCCGCGGCGCATCTGGCACAACTGCTCGGGCAAGCACGCCGGCATGCTGCGGGCCTGCGTCGCCTCCGGCTGGGCGACCGAGACCTACGTGGATCCGAGCCATCCGCTGCAGCTGCTCATCCGACGCGAGCTGAGCGCCGTGTTCGGCGCCGAGCTCGGCGATCCAGGGGTCGACGGCTGCGGCGCCCCGGTCTTCGAGGTGACGACCCGCCAGCTGGCGACGGCGTACGGCGTGCTCGCCCACGATCCGCGGTATGCGTCGATCCGCAGCGCCATGGAACGCTTCGGTCCGCTGACCGCCCACTCCGACGTCGTCGGCGGACCGTCACGCGCATGGGGCGTGGCGGCCAAGGGCGGCGCCGAGGGGTGTATCGGTCTCGCCGTGCGCGGGCGCTTCGGGGTGGCCATCAAGTCGTTCGACGGCAACGACCGGCCGTTGGGCCCGGCGGTGCTGGACGTGATGACCCAGCTCGGCGTCGCTCCTGCGCTGACCCGGGAACGCTATGCCCCGTGGTTCGAGATGCCGCTCCTGGGAGGGGGGCGACCGGTCGGCGAGGTCGTGTCACGGGTGGTGCTCACATGAGCACCGAGGCCCGCGCGTTCGCCCGCCTCGAGGGCACCCCGGTCGCCCCGCACATCGGCCCCTTCAGCCGTCCAGAGCTGCTCGAGGTGATGTGGATGCACACTCGCAGCGCCGACCAGTCGTTGCTCGTCGCAGCCGACGATCACGGCGGCTCGGCGCTGTGGCTCGGTGACGCCCGCATGGAGATGGTGGGCCCCGAGCACCTGGTCGACTACCGATCACCGGTGGGGGACCCGGGTCCGGCGCTCAAGGCAGCCATCGCCGACGTCGGCTCGGGCATCGAGTACCGGTTCGACTCCCTC
The DNA here is from genome assembly GCA_052032125.1 of Acidimicrobiia bacterium. Classification (GTDB taxonomy): domain Bacteria; phylum Actinomycetota; class Acidimicrobiia; order Spongiisociales; family Spongiisociaceae; genus JBPEXB01. Next base: position 2,611 of record JBPEXB010000493.1, on the reverse strand, counting down.
CCGCTGGAGGCGGCCGAAACGGTGGCCGGAGCGATCGGCGCCACGGAGCCGGTCGAGCATGCGTCGACCGCGGTGCTGGCGTTGCCGGCCACCTACGACGACTACCTGGCGGATCTCGGGAAGAAAGAGCGTCACGAGACTCGCCGCAAGATCCGCCGCTTTGGTGAGCAGCTGGGCGAGCCCCGGGTCGTGACGTACGACGAGCCGGGCCCGGCCCTGCAGCGCTTCTTCGCACTCCACCGCCTGGCCGACGGGCGGAAGGCAGCCTTCATGACGCCTGCGATGACGAGATTGTTCTCCGACCTCGTGGCCCTGCCTGGCTGGCGGGTGGACGCGCTGTACGGCGACGGACCTCGTTCCGTGGCGGCGACCGTCGCCTACGTCGACCCCTCGGGCTACTACCTCTACAACTCGGCCTACGATCCCACTGCACGCGATGCATCCCCTGGGGTGGTGCTGCTGCACTCGTTGATCGCCGCGGCCATCGACGAGAGGGTGGAGGTCTTCGACTTCCTCAAGGGTGACGAGCAGTACAAGTACCGCATGGGAGCGGAGCGACGACCGCTGTACGCCGTCGAAGGAACCACATGATCGAGCGCGTTTCGTACATCTCGATGCACACGTCGCCGCTCGAGGTCCCTGGCGTCGGAGACGCCGGCGGGATGAACGTCTACCTCGACGAGCTCGCCGCGACCATGGTCGGCCGGGGCGTCGATGCCACCGTCTTCACCCGGCGGACCGACCCCGACGCTCCCACCGAGGTCACCACGGAATCGGGCTATCGGGTGGTGCACGTGGACGCCGGGCCCGCCGCTCGACTGCCGGTGGGCGATCTGCCCGAGTGGGTGAAGATGTTCGCCGGCGGCGTCATCGCCGAGATGCGGCACGGTTCGTACGACCTGGTCCACAGCCATTACTGGCTCTCGGGCTGGGCGGGACTGATCGTCAAGCAGGCGCTGCGCATCCCCCTGGCCAACTCGTTCCACACGCTCGGCCGGGTCAAGGACGCCACGCGTCGTCCCGGCCAGCCGCTCGAGCCGCTGCTTCGCCTCGCCGCGGAGAACGAGCTGATCGCTTCGTCGGACTGCGTGATCGCCTCGACGGACCAGGAGGCCGACGAGCTGCTCGACCACTACGGAGCCGACCCCGAGAAGCTGTGCATCAACCCGCCCGGGATCGACCGTCACCACTTCCTGCCCGGCGACCGCCGGGGAGCCCGGCGGCGGCTGGGGCTCGGCGAGGAGCCGGTCGTGCTGTTCGTCGGCCGTATCCAGCCGCTCAAAGGCGTCGACGTGGCCGTGGATGCCATGGCCGAGGTCCTCGACGTCGTGCCGGACGCCCGGCTGGTGATCGTGGGTGGCCCCAGCGGGGCGCAGGGGTCGGTCGAACTGGATCGCATCCGGCGGCAGATCGACAAGCTCGGCATCAGCGGCTCGGTGTCGATGTGGGAAGCCCAACCGCACCGCAACGTCCCGATCTTCTATCACGCCGCCGACGTGCTGGTGGTGCCGAGCCGGAGCGAGTCGTTCGGGCTCGTGGCTGCCGAAGCCCAGGCGACGGGCCTGCCCGTCGTGGCCGCCAACGTCGGCGGGCTCCGCCACGTTGTCCAGGACGGCGAGTCGGGTCGATTGGTCGACGGATGGGATCCGACCGACTTCGCCAAGGCGGTGCTCGACATCCTGCAGTCGCCGACCACGAGGGCGACGATGTCGGTCGGAGCCATCGAGTCCGGCAGGCGGTTCAGCTGGGAGGCCACTGCGGACCGTCTCCTGGAGCTCTACGAGGGCATCACCCATGGATAGGCGGCGTGGATAGGGAGGCGCTGAGCGAGCGCCTCGGAACCATCTTCCGCTCCTGGGTGGACGATCCCGAGTCCGACGTGGTGGCGACCGAGTTGGTCGAGGGCCGTTGGGCGGTGCGGATGGCGCAGCGGACACGTGATTTCACCACCGTATGGGCAGAGCCGGGCGAGCTGACCGTCGGCTTCGAGGCGTACGTATTGCCTCCCCCTCCTCGCGAGGTCGAGGAGGTGTTTCGCCAGCTGCTGTTCCGCAACCACACCGCCTGGCGCGTGCACTTCGCCATCGACAAGAACCGCGAGATCTACCTGCGAGGACGCCTGCCGGTGGAGGCCGTCGACGAGGAGTCGCTCCTGGCGGTGTTCGGGGAGATCTATCAGCTGATCGAGCTGGCCTTCCGCCCGCTGATCGCGGCCGGTTACCGGCGGGCGGGCGCACCCGGGGCGACCTGAACGACCGCCATCGATCGGCCTTCTGTGAGCCGCGAAAAACCCTCTTAGAAACTTGTCTACAGGCGTTGTGCACAACCCTCTGTGGATTGTGTGGATAACCCGGTTTTCGCGACCTCCGAGCGATCATCAATGATGTTTGGTAGATGTTGACGGGAGATGAAGGGAGTCTTGACTCCGCCCGAGCGCATCCGTATGGTCGCCCTGAAGCCCGAGGTGCTGGACTCGGTCGATTCCGTCAGGGGAAGTGCGGAAGACACCGGGAAAGGTTCCTCGGGCTTCCTTATATGCAGGGGGACGACCCCCTTGCATCCCCCGAGGTGCGCGGATGTGGTCGCGGGGCACGGGCCCTCGGTGCCTTGC
>JBPEXB010000492.1:0-4755 GCA_052032125.1 Acidimicrobiia bacterium | reverse complement strand
AGGCTCCCGAGGAGCGACCACGTCATCCAGCGTCGGTACCTGCCCACGGTGCGCGAGTGTGGCAGCACGGGTGCCCGAAGCGACCTCGCTACGCTCGCCCGATGCCGACGATCTCGGTCGTGTTCGATCTGCCGGAAGCGAACGCCGGCTACCGCTTCACCGTCGATGCGCTCGCGCATGCTGCGGCCGTGGTGGACGGCGACGTGGCGGTCGAGGTGATCCGCTCGGCCGAGCTCGCAGGCGGGCGGGCGGCGGGAGACGGTGTCCTGCTGGGCCCCGGGAGCCCCTACGACGCCCCGGCGGCGGTGGAGAGCCTCGCCACCAGGGCCCGCCGTGAGGGTGTGCCACTCGTCGGGACCTGAGGCGGCTTCCAGCACGTGCTGGTCGAGCACGCCCGTGAGCTGGTGGGGGTCAGCGACGCCGCCCACGCCGAATACGGCCCGGGCGGCACCCCGGTGATCTCGACGTTGGCCTGCTCGCTGGTGGCGAGCGAGATCGACGTCGAGATCGTGGCCGGAACGCGCTTGGCGGCGATTCACCCTTCCCTGCGAACGACCGAGCCCACCAACTGCAGCTTCGGCCTGGCGCCGGATTTCGAGCACATCGCGTCGACGGCCGGTCTCGTCGTGTCCGCTCGCGACGACACGGGCGAGGTCCGTGCCGTCGAGCGCCCCGACCACCCGTTCTATCTGGCGACGCTGTACCAGCCGCAGCGGCGTTCGACGGCGGATGCACCCCATCCGCTGCTGGTGGCGTTCGTCGAGGCCGTGGCAGCTGCTGGCGCCGCGTGAGGCTGGTCCTGGTCCACAGCCCTCTGGTCGGCGCCGGCTCCTGGGACCCGGTGGCCGCCCACCTGCGCTCGCACGGGGCGGAGGTGGCCCAGCCCCGCCTCACGGATCTGATCGCTGATCCCCGGTTCTGGGTGCGAGCTGCCGAGCGAGTCGCTGGTGCATCGGGGACCGTGGTGCTCTACTCGGCAGCGGGGCTCTTGGCGCCCTTGCTGGGAGATCTGCGGATGGTGTTCGTGGACGCCCTGCTTCCGCGGGACGGCCCGACGTGGTGGCACACCGCGCCGGCGGCCATGCGGGACCGGCTGACCTCGCTCATCGACGACGACGCCCTGCCTCCGTTCGTCGAATGGTGGGATCCGCAGGTCATCGAGACCCTGCTGCCGGACCCGGTGCAGCGGGCGAGCTTCGCCTCGGGTTGCCCCCGCATCCCGATGAGCCTGCTGCGCGCCCCGCTCCCATCGGCCGGTGGATGGTCGCCGCGACAGGCGGCCTATCTGCGCCTGAGTGAGGGCTACGACGACGACCTGGCGAACGCTGTCTCACGCGGCTGGCCCACCGCGACCCTCGATGGCACCCACCTCTCGATCCTCACGGAACCGGCCGAGGTGGCTGCCGCCGTGATGGGCTTGGCCGGCGGCTGACGGCCGCCTCAGGCCATCCGAAGCTCCACCATGTAGACGAAACCGTCCCCCTCGATGACGTCGGCGAGCTCCCACCCGGCCGGGGCGATCACGCCCGCCAGCTCCTCGGGGCTGGCGAACAGGTAGTCGAACCACTCGGAAGCGAGGCGCCCGAACCGCGTCCGCAGGCGCAGCTCCCCCGGAAGCCGGCCCAGCGACCGGTTGCGATCGTGGTACTCGAAGTGCTCGGGGTTGTTGGTCTTGTAGATGTGGCCGGCGGTGCCGACGATGCGAGCACCCGGCCGGGCCAGGGCGCGCAGCTCATTCAGGAATCCGGGGGCCTGCGCCGGTCCCTGCAGCAGTCCGATGTTGTTGCCGAGCAGCACGAAGGTGTCGTATCGCTCGCCGGGCCGCTCGACGAGGAGATCGGCCGTCGTCCCGAGGAACACATCCTCGATGCCCTGCCGCCGGCATGCCTCGAGGGCGCCCGGCGAGACATCGAGGGCAGTGACGTCGTGACCACGAGCCCGAGCGGCCAGCGTCGCCCGCCCGGCCCCGGCCCCGACGTCGAGCACCCGCCCCTCGAGGCGCTCCAGACAGGCGAGATCCGGAGCGGGCCACTCGTCAGGGGTGGTGAAGTAGACGGCGTGGGGCATGGCGTCGATGTAGCCGTCGCTGCGTTCGACGTAGTGGAGTGTGTGCGGAGAGCCGTCGAGGTGAGCGAGCACTGCCGCTCCCATGGCGTCGCCGAGTCGCGGTGGCTCGTGGAGCTCCATGGGGGGCACGCTACGCCGACCGCCCCGGGCGCTGCCAGGGATTATCGGTCAGCCGGCCGTGAAGGCGGGCAGCGTGTCGAGCAGGCGGTCGGCCTCATCCCAGTCGACCTGCTCGACGTGGTCCCGATGGGCGACCAGACGCTCGAGGATGTCGTCCTGCCGGCGCGCCCGTTCGAGCGCCTCTGCATAGGGGAGCGTGTGGAACATCACCATCGAGTACCGCGGGACGAATCGGTCCGGCCACCGCCGCTCCAGCTCCAGGGCGACCGCCCGCTTCAGCAGGTAGTGATCGTCGATCACCGAGCTGCGCATCTGCACGTAGTTGTCGAGCGCCATCTGGGCGATGGCATCGGTGTTCGGCTTGCGGGTCTCCTGGAAGCGTTGGAACGCCTCGGCCCGGTCGGGGAGATCCAGCCACTCGTCGAGCCGGTCGCACGACTCGAAGGCGGCGTTCATGCCCTGGCCGTGGAAGGGGACGATGGCGTGGGCTGCGTCGCCGAGGATGACGGCCCGATCCCGGTAGGCCCAGTTGTCGCAGCGGACCGTCGCCAGCCGGCCGGTGGGGTTCTCGAAGAACTGGTCGACGAAATCCGGCGTCACGTCGACGAAGTCGGCGAACTGCTCCGTGAAGAACGCCTCCACGTCGGCCGGTGCCGTCAGGCGGGCGAAGCTCGGTTCCCCCTCGGAAGCGAGGAACAGGGTGCAGGTGAAGGTCCCGTCGAGGTTGGGGAGGGCGATGAGCATGTAGTCGCTGCGGGGCCAGATGTGGAGGGCGCCCGGGTCGATGAGGAACGAGCCATCGGTGCCGGCCGGCATCGTCAGTTCCTTGTAGGAATGGTCGAGGGGATCGATCTCCACGGACCCACCCTCGGCCTCGGCGATCAGATCGCGGACGGCTGAGCTGCTCCCATCGGTGCCGTAGACCGTGTCGAACTCGACCTCGTACTCGTCCTCGGTCCGGTAGTCGCGGAGTCTGAGCACGCCTGCGTCGAGGTCGCCGCCGACACAACGCTGGTCGAAGTGTGTCGTGACCTGGCCGGTGGCCTCGGCGGCGTCGAGCAGGAGGGCCGTCAGCGCCGGCCGTGACACGGAGTAGATCACCTCCTCCGGTCGGATCCCATAGGGCTGCAACGAGGTGGCACCGTCCAGGTCGTGGATCATCCGTCCCCGCATCGGCAGCAGCAACGGCTCGACCTGGTCCATGACGCCGACCTCGGTGAGGGCGGCGATGCCCCGGGCAGCCAGGGCCAGGTTGATGGAGCGGCCGGCGTCGAGATGCTCGATCCGCAGATCCGGCCGGCTCTCGTAGACCGTCACGTGGTGGCCGCGCCGAGCGAGGTACAGCGCCAGCATCGACCCGGCCAGACCTCCGCCGACGAGCGTCGAGCGCTCGCTCACGGCAGCAGTTCGTCCAGGACGTCGACCAGGCGATGGATGTCGGAGAAGGTGTTGTAGAGGGGCACCGGCGCCACCCGGATCACGTCGGGGAAGCGCCAGTCACACTCGACTCCAGATTCCAGCAGGCGGTCGAAGACCGTTCGGCCGTCGTGGCCGTCGGCCACGATCTGCAGCGACGACTGGCAGCCACGTTCGGCGAAGGCCGAAGGTGTGAGGTTGCGGACCCGGCCGTCGAGTCGCCGGCCGAGCAGGTAGTCGAGGTAGCCGGTCATCCGCTCGGTCTTCGCCCGCAGACGCTCCAGGCCGCCCGCCTCGGCGAAGACCTCCAGCGAGGCGACCAGAGGGGCCATCGCCAGGATCGGCGGGTTGCTGAGCTGCCAGGCCTCGACCGTCGGGATCGGCACGAACTCGGGGCCCATCTCGAAGCGCGTGTCCTTGTCGTGGCCCCACCAGCCGTGGAGGCGATCGAGGTCGTGGCTCCGATGGTGGAGTTCGTGCACGAACGCGCCGCCCACCGCCCCCGGACCGGCGTTGAGGTACTTGTACGTGCACCACACCGCGAAATCGACGTTCCAGTCGTGCAGGCGGGTGGGCACGTTGCCGGCGGCATGCGCCAGGTCGAATCCGGCGAGTGCGCCCACCCGGTGCGCAGCCTCGGTGATGGTGGCCATGTCGAAGACCTGGCCGGTGTAGTACTGCACGCCCGGCAGCATCACGAGGGCCAACTCCTCGCCGGCCGCTTCGATCGCCGCCACGATGTCGTCGGTCCGCAAGGTCTCCTCGCCGGCTCGTGGTCCGAGCGTGATGAGCGCGTCGCTGGTGTCGAGCCTGCGCAGGCGGATCTGCGACGCCACGGCGTAGTGGTCCGAAGGGAAGGCGTGCTCCTCGATGAGGATCTTCCGCCGGGTGCCCTGGGGCCGGTAGAAGCTGACCATCAGCAGGTGGAGGTTGACGGTGAGCGAGTTCATCGCCACCACCTCGGTGGGCAGGGCCCCCATCAGTTCGGCGAGCGGCTCCGCCAGCAGTTCGTGATACGACAGCCAGGGGCGGGGCTCGGCGAAGTGGCCGGCCACGGCCGACCGTGCCCACATGTCGAGCTCTTCCTGGACCAAGGTCGCGGTGCGGGTCGGCTGGAGACCCAGGGAATTGCCCACCAGGTAGGTGATCGGC
>JBPEXB010000491.1:0-4344 GCA_052032125.1 Acidimicrobiia bacterium | reverse complement strand
AAGGTGCCGGATGGCCTGCGAAGCGGCTTCTACGCGGCGCGTCTGCGAGGAGCAGGCGAGGAAGATCACGTCCCGTTCTTCGTCTCGCCCCCACCGGGCGAGCGGACGGCAGACATCGCCTACTTGGTGCCGACCGCCACGTACCTCGCCTATGCCAACGAGCGCATCCTGACCAGCAACCCCGACCACGACTTCAGCGGCCTGACGAACATCCCGATCACGATGGACCCGCTCGACGACTACCTGGGGGAACACCGCGAACTGGGCGGATCGATCTACGACCTGCACACCGACATGAGCGGCATCGCCTACTCATCGTCGCGGAGGCCGATCGTCTCGATGCGCCCCACGCACCGCCACTGGGTGACCGGGGGGCCGCGGGGCTACGGGTTCGACCTCTACCTCGTCGACTGGCTGGAGGCCAAGGGCCACGCCTACGACGTCTTCACCGACGAGGACCTCCACCACCAGGGAGTGGATCGGCTGGCCGGCTACAAGGTGGTGCTCACCGGCAGCCATCCGGAGTACTGGTCCGGCGACATGCTCGACGCGCTCGAGCAGTACCTCGATGGAGGCGGGCGGCTCATGTACCTCGGAGGCAACGGCTTCTACTGGTCGACCGCCTTCGACCCGGAGCGACCCTGGATCATCGAGGTGCGTCGCGGGCTGGCGGGCAGTCGGGTGTGGAACTCGCACCCCGGCGAGCAGGAGATGGCATCGACCGGAGAGCCGGTCGGCATCTGGCGGCATCTCGGTCGTTCACCGAACGCCATCGTCGGGACCGGGTTTGCCGGCCAAGGCTGGGACCTCGACACGCCTGGCTTCCGTCGCCTGCCTGACAGTCACGATCCTCGTGCCGCATTCATCTTCGAGGGCATCGGCGACGACGAGGAGATCGGCGAGTTCGGGCTGGTCATGAACGGCGCGGCCGGCGACGAGCTGGATCGGGCCGATCACGGTCTCGGCACGCCGACGCATGCGCTGGTCGTGGCGACCTCGGCCGGCCTCCACTCCGACTACTACCTGGTATGCCACGAGGACATGCTGGTGACCCAGAAGGAGATCAACGGGACCGACAATCCCAACGTGCGGGCCGACATGGTCTACTTCGAGACGCCCAACGACGGAGCGGTGTTCTCGGTGAGCTCGATCAACTGGCTCGGGGCGCTGTCCCACAACGGGTACGACAACAACGTCTCCCGCATCACCGAGAACGTGCTGAAACAGTTCACCCGCTGACCGGTGTGCCCGACCAATCGAGGATCATGAGCGCGATCGCTTTCGTCGCCTGGATCAACCGGTCGACCTCGACGTACTCGTTGGGGGAGTGGGCCTGGTCGATGCTGCCGGGTGCGAAGACGAATCCGGGGATCCCGGCGGCCTGATACCACGACAGGTCGGTGACGTAGGTGGCGCCCTCCACCCGATCGGGCAGGCCCACCGCGGCCATCGCCCTCCGCATGCTCTCCACGACTTCGTGGTCCGCCGGGGTGGCGGCCGCCGGGAAGGAGATGCCGCGCAGGTCCCAGGTGACGCGGGGTGGGTGCTCGGCCAGCCATGGATCGCGAGCGGCCACCGAGTCGATCTGGCTCTGGATGCCGGCCTTCACCTCGTCGAGATCCTCGCCCGGGTAGTACCAGATGTTGTATTCGAGCGAGCAGTAGTCCGGCGTCGTCCCCGGATTGCTGATCATGTTGAGGGCGCCGTCGCGGCCGCCGCCAGGACCGCCCATGATGATGCCGGGCAGGATCGTGTTGAACCCGGCCGGCATCAGCGGGTGGCTGGTGGACGTGGCCCGCTCTCGCTCGTGGTCCTGGAGCGCCAGCATGACCTTCACCATCTTCTCGATGGCGTTCACCCCGCCCTGGGCGCCGCCGCCCGGGAAGATCGATTGATACCGCACACCGGCGTGCGCCGACTCGCCCCAGATCTCGATCCGCATGTGCTCCAGCCCGCCCGTGGCCGGGGTGACGGCGAGGTCTGAAGGCTCGGGATCGATGGCGGCGTCGACGGCCGGGAGCCGGCCGACACACTCGCGGGTGCCGTGGCCCACCACTTCCTCATCGGACACGAGGTGGGCCCAGACGTCGCCCGCCAGCTCGACGCCGGCCCGCCGCAGGCAGCGGACCGCCCACAGCATGGCGGCGATGCCGCCCTTCATGTCGACTGCCCCGCGACCGTAGAGGCGGCCGCCGACGAGGTCGGCGCCCCAGGCGTCGTGGGACCAGGTCGCCGGATCGCCGGCCGGCACGACGTCGAAGTGCCCGTTGAGTGCCAGGCTGCGGCCCCCGCCGCTGCCGTTCAGCACGCCGGCCAGGACAGGGTGGCGAGCGAACGTGACGCCCTGGGCCTCCCACCGCTGGGTCTCGAACCCGTCGCCGGTGAGGAGCCCGTCGAGGAAGTCGCGGCATCGGTCGGCTTCGTCGAGGAAGTGTTCGGCCTCGGGGTCCTGGGATTCCGTCTTGAAGGCGAGGAACTCACGCAAGCATTCGACGATCTCCTCGCCGGCACGATCGACCTCGGCGACGACCGCAGCCTCGGCGCCCCGACCGCTCATCCGGCCGCCTGGCGCTCGTAGAACTGGTTGTAGGAGGCGATGTCGACGTCCCGGCTCCTGGCGTACTCGAGGAGACCCCACACCCAGCGGGTCCCTTCCTCGTCGTAATGGAGCATCGCCCAATCGTGGAAGCAGACTCCGTAGACGAGGTCGTGCTCGACGATGTAGTCGACGGCTCCCTTCAGCGCTTCGATGAAGTCACGACCCCGATCGTTCCCGTGCGTGGGAAACCACGTGCCGTCCAGCCAGAACTGGAACGGGATCTCGAGGATGTGGGGGAATCCCTCCTCGGCGTACCAGAAGGGCTGGATGTCGAGCGGTGTCGGGTTGCCGCCTTCCTCGTTGCGCCCCCACGAGGTGAGGTACTTGAGACCGGCGTCGTCGACGATCTGGAGCAGGTCGGGACGCCCTCGCAGCCCCTGCCAGTAGCCATGAGGTGTCCGCATGCCGATCCCCTCGACCCCGAGGTGGTGGCGGAGGAGTTCCTGGGATGCCTGCACCTCGTGGATGAGCGCCTCGGGCGGTGAGGCACGGAAGACCCCGCCCTCCCAATGGTCGTCCTTGAACAGCACGTGGCTGTAGGTGTGCTGCCCGAAGTCGAACTGCGGGACCTCCTGGGCCCGATGGATCGCCGGCAAGGCGTGGGTGATCGTGCGGCCACACAAGAAGAGCGTGGCGGGTGCGTCGAACTCGACGTGGGCCTGCCGGATCAGCTCCAGGCCCTGCCCGGTGGCGTCCTGGGGCATCGTGGGGTAGGCGACCATCTCCGGGATACCGGCTCTCGCCAGGTTCTCGCCGATGGCGAGAAATTCCACGTCGTAGCCCATCACCAGGGTGGCCATCGTTGCTCCTCCAGCAGGCGACACCCAGAGTTTATAAAATATGGCGTACTCGTGTTCTGAGGAGATCCCATGCCCAAGCAGAAGGTCGAGACCGCCCATGCCCCCGCTCCCTCCGGGGCGTACTCGCAGGCCATCACCGCCGGCGACTTCATGTACCTGTCGGGCCAGGGACCCTTCGACGCCGGCGGCAACCTGGTCGACGGCTCGTTCGCCGACCAGGTACGGCAGGTCTTCGACAACCTGGCCGCCGTCGCCGGATCAGCGGGCAAGACGCTCGCCGACGCCGTGCGGGTGGGCGTGTACCTGCACGACATGACGACGTTCGACGAGATGAACGACATCTACGCGGCGACGTTCCCCGAGCCCCGCCCGGCCCGGACCACCATCGAGACGCCGCTACCCGGATTCGGCATCGAGGTGGACGTGGTGATCTACCTCGGAGATTGAGGGCTCAGCCGCCCCATTCGCGACGGAAGTAGCGGACGCCGTCGACGTCCACCTCGCCTTCCAGGCGAAGGCTCGCCGAGGTGGCACGCGAGGCCGAACGCACCGCGACTCGAGCGCCGCTCGGTGTGTCGAGTTCGACGTTGGTGGTGGCGACGGCCTTCGCGTCTGCGGGGCGAGCGGGATCGATCGTCGCCCGGCCGACGTGGTCGATCTGGACCCGACCGTCGCCAGACGGGGTGGTCAGCGACGAGCGCATGCCGGTCTCCACCGACAGCTCGCCGCGCCCTCCGTCTCGGATGACCCGCCAGCGCGGCTCGAAGTCGCGACTGAGCGGCGTTCGATCAAGGCCCGGATCGGGCGGCTGCGTGGCCACCTCTTCGAGCGCCCCGGGGTCGGCGACAGGGATGTGGATCGTCGAGCCGCCGGGGCCGCAGCGGAGGCGGATCGTCGGCGATGTCTCGGTGGGCCAGATCCGGGGAAAGTCAGCGCCACTGATCC
>JBPEXB010000490.1:0-14066 GCA_052032125.1 Acidimicrobiia bacterium | reverse complement strand
AGCAGCGGCCTTGGTCGGCGCGCGCCGGCCCGCTCGTGAGGGTGGCGGCCGCTGGGACATCCCTGGGGAAGAGGAGAAGGGAATGAAGAAACTCATCAGCGAGTTCAAAGACTTCGCGATGAAGGGCAACATCGTCGATCTGGCGGTGGCGTTCGTCCTCGGTGCCGCGTTCGCGGCGGTGGTCAAATCGCTGGTCGACAACGTGCTGATGCCGGTGATCGCCGCCATCTTCGGGCAGCCTGACTTCAGCAATCTGTCGATCGACATCGGCGAATCCGACATCGTCTACGGAGCCTTCGTCAACGAAGTCGTGGCCTTCGTGCTGGTGGCGTTGGCCCTGTTCCTGTTCGTGGTCAAGCCGTATCAAGCGGTGCAGGCCCGCAAGCAGGCAGAGGAGCCCGCCGAGGAGCCGGCCGCCGATCCCGAGGACGTCGTGCTGCTTCGCCAGATCCGCGATGCACTCGTCACTCGCTGAGCCGGACGAATTCGCCAACAGGGGCCGGTGCACTGCACCGGCCCCTTGCACGTCTGCAGAACTTCGATCTCGTCGTACCGTCCCAATGAAGACGCCGCACGAGGGGACCATCATGACCGACACCTCCGAGCCCGATCGCGCCGACGACGCCACCGCGGGGTCCGAGCCCGTCGAGGACGAAACCCTCGAGATGGAGCCCGTCGCGGACACCACGGCGGAGATCGAACCGATCGAGGACGCCACCGTGGAGATGGAGCCCGTCGCCGACACAACTGCGGTCATCGAGCCCGTCGAAGACCTCTCGACCGAGTCTCCCGTTCCCGGTCGGGCCGCGGCCTCGGCGCCGCTGTGGATGGTGCTGGCGATGGCCACGATCGCGGTGGTGGCGCTCGGAGTGGCGCTGGCCGCCTTCACGTCGGCTCGCCAGGCCCGGGACACCCTGGCGACGTTCCAGGACGAGGTCCTGACCTCCGGGGAGGAGGCTGCCGCAACGCTCTCCGCCACATCGGCCGGCTTGGCGACGCTGGTCGAACAACCGGTCACCTTCACGGCTCGCGTGAATCAGGATGTCCCGATCGTGGCGTCGGTTCCCTTCCAGCGCACCATCGAGGTCCCGATCCGCACCGCCATACCGATCAACGAGGTGATCGAGACGACCATCACCGTCGACGGGCCGTTCGGCTTCGACGTGCCGGTGGACGTCACCGTGCCCCTCGACCTGACGATCCCGGTCGACATCACCGTCCCGATCCAGATCGACGAGGTGATCGACGTGGACACCTCGACCCGGCTGGATCTCGACGTGCCCGTCGAACTCGATCTCGAGGAGAGCGGTCTGGCCGACCTCGTCCGCCTGATCAGCGCCAACCTCGAACGGCTGGCCGGCACCATCCCGACTCCCCGCTGAGCGACGGGGAACGCTCGCTCAGGGTGGGGTGCCCGGTCCCCGGTCGAGCTCCAGGTCGACGATCAGGGCCCGATGGTCGGACCCGTCGACGTTGCGCACCTTCACATCGGTGGCGTGCATGCCATCTGCGAACACGTGGTCGATGCGGAGCATGGCTCGCCATCCAGGCCGGTACGCCCAGGTCCGCTGGGGGATCAGCCCTTCGGATGCTGCCCAGTCGGCAACCGTGTCGCGCAGGTGGCGGCGGAGCTTCCAATAGGCGGGCCAGGCCGGTGTCGAGTTCATGTCCCCGAGCAGGATCCGGCGGCCGGGCAGCGACAGGCGGGGGGTCACGGCTGCGAGCTGGCGGCGGCGCTCACCGAACTTCCCGGTCGGGCCGTCGATCGGGTTGGCGAGGTGCATCGTGACGACCTCGACGCTCTCGCCCTCGATGTCGAGGCGGCCGATGAAGCCGTCCCGGTAGGGAAGCGGGAGCACTTCCACGCCGATCTCGTGCTGAGCCATGAGCGCCATGCCCTCGTTGTCGTCGCGGGGCTTGGCGATGCCATGACGGAAGTGCTGCTCCAGCACCTCGGCCTGGTTGGCGGAGAGTTCCTGCGCCGCCAGCACGTCAGGCCGATAGCGCTCCAGGAGCGCATTCAGCACGGACGGCCGGCCCTCGCCGTTGAGCAGGTTGACGGTCATGACGCGAAGCACGAGGTCCTCGGGGTGGCGGTCGGGAGATGATCGGCGCGAACCGCGACGAACTCAAATCTGGTGGGGCGCGGTCGGCAGCGGCTCGGGCGTCAGTCGAGAAGGTCGCGCTGGGTGTCGAGAAGGTCCCGGCGGACCACGATCTCACGCCGATAGGAGCGGTGGACGTCGCGCACGGCGGTGGCCTTGTCCTCCTCGGCGAGGGCGACCTTGCGTCGCAACCGCTTGAGATCGCCGCGCAGCCGCTCGTTCTCGGCCTCCAGCTCCATGATCCGTTTCACACCCTCGATGTTGATGCCCTGCTCGGTGAGGTCCTGGATCATCGCCAGGCGCTCGAGGTCCTCGTCCGAGTACCGACGAGTGCCGCCGGGCGTCCGGAACGGTTCGATCAGGCCGCGGCGCTCGTAGATACGCAGGGTCTGAGGATGCATGCCGGCGAGGTTGGCCGCCACCGAGATGACGTAGACCGCCTCCATCTCTTTGCCTGTGGATTTCTTGGCCATGCTCACACCTCTCAGACGTTGAGGTTGGAACGCGGGTCTTCAGTCTCGTAGAGCGCCCGGAATTCTTCGAGCATCTTCCGCGCCTGCTTGGGGAGCTTCTCGGGAACCGTGACCTCGACGGTGACCAGCAGGTCGCCGGGTCGGCCGCGTTCCTTCTGCACTCCCTCCTTGCGAATCCGGAACGTCTTCCCCGAGGGCGTCCCGGCGGGGATCTTGAGCGTCACGCCCCCGTTGAGGGTCGGGACGTCGACTTTCGAGCCAAGCGCCGCCTCGGTGAAGGACAGCGGCAGCTTCATCGTCAGGTCGTCCCCCTTGCGGGTGAACACGGGATGGCGGGCGACCCGCAGCTTGACGAGCAGGTCGCCGGCTGGGCCTCCCCGCAGGCCGGGGGCTCCCTTGCCGCGCAGGCGGATGGTGCCGCCGTCCTTCACGCCGGCCGGGATCTTGACCTTGATGCTGCGGGTACGGCGCTCGGTGCCAGAGCCTCGACAGTTCGAGCACGGCGTCGAGACCTGCCGGCCCGAGCCCCGACAGGTCGGGCACGGGTTGGTGAAGGAGAAGAAGCCTTGGTTGGACGCCACCGTTCCGGCCCCGCTGCAGGTCGGACACACATCGACGGGGGTGCCGGGCTCGGCGCCGCTTCCTCGGCAGCGGCTGCACGCCGTGTCGCCGTCGACGCTGACCGTCGTGGTGGTTCCGCGGATCGACTCCTCGAACGACAGGTGCAACACAGCCGCCACGTCGGATCCCCGCTGGGGACCCGCCCGCCGGCCGCCGCCTCCGAACCCGAACAGGTCGCCGAGGTTGCCGCCCATGCCGCCGAAGAGATCTTCGATCCGCACCTGCTGGCCGCCGAAGTTCCCGTATTGACCGCCGCCGAAGGCGCCTGCGCCGACCGCCCTGACCTGGTCGTACTCCTTGCGCTTGTCGGCGTCCGACAGCACCGAATAGGCCTCGGAGACCTCCTTGAACTTCTCCGCCGCCTGGTCGTCGTCCGGGTTGGCGTCCGGATGCAGCTTCTGGGCCAGCTTGCGGTAGGACTTCTTGATCTCCTCGTCGGACGCGTCCTTGGTCACGCCCAGCAGCTCGTAGAAGTCCTTCTCGAGCCAGTCGCGGTTCATGCGGCACCCCCGCGGCGACCCACCGTCACGAGGGCGGGGCGGATGACCTGGCCCTTCACGCGGTACCCGCGTCGGATCTCACCGGTCACGACCAGCGGCCCGGTTCCCGCATCGACCTTGCCGACCACCTCGTGGATGCCGGAGTCGAAGAGCTCGCCCACTGTCGGGATGATCTCGACGTCGTCGCCGTCGAGCACGTCGATGAGGCCCGTGAACGAGCCCTTGTCGACCTGGTGCTTGGCGACACCCCCGGACGATGCGTTGATGCGCACGTGCAAGTCGCCGTCCTCGCCGTCGGGCCGCCGCACCCCGTAGCCCTCGAGGGTGAAGGTCGCCCCGGGGCGGGTGCCGGCGGGGATCTCCAGCGCGGCGAGACCATGGAAAGTGGGGATCTCGACGACGGTGCCGAGGGCCAGATCGGAGACGTTGACCTCTCGCGAGACGGTCAGGTCGTCGCCGTTCCGCCCGAACAGGCTGTGGCGCGGCACGTGGATGATGACGATCACGTCTCCGGGGATCCCGTCCTCGATGCGACCTTTGCCCTGGATGCGGACGATGTCGCCGTCCTCCACCCCGGGCGGGATGTCGATCGTCACCGGCTCGATGTCATCGGCCTCCACCGTGACCGAGGCGCCACGCACGACGTGGTCGAGCGGCACCGTGAGCGGGGTGACGATGTGGCGGCCGAGAATCGCGCCCGAGGCGGCCATGAGCTCGTCGACGGTGGGGAAGTCGGGGGCGTCCGGTGTCCGGCTGCGGTACTCCTGCGCCTGTACCCGGTCGTACACCGCCTTTTGTGTCTGATCGGACAACACGGCGTACGCCTGGGCCACTCGGCGGAAGCGGTCCCCGGCCTCGGGATCGCCGGGATTGGCGTCCGGGTGGTGCCGCTGGGCCATCCGCCGGTACGCGCGTTTGAGCCCCTCGAGGTCCACATCGGGACCGACCTCGAGCAGCTCGTAGTAGTCGGCGGTCGCCCAGTCGGAGGTCATGCGCCTTCGGTCTTCTCTCCATCCTGCCCGTAGCCGACCGAGACGAGCGAGGCACGCAGCACGCGCCCGTTGATCGTGTAGCCGCGCCGCAGCTCGGCCTCCACCATCAGGGTTCCCTCGCCCTCGGCCACCTGCACCGCTTCGTGCAGGGCCGGGTCGAACGGGGCACCGATGGCATCGATGGGCTCCACCCCCTCGCGAGCGAGGGTGGCCAGGAGCAGCTCTCGGGTGCCGGCCATGCCCGAGAGCATCTTGGACTCGTTCTCGGTCTCGGCGTCCAGGCCCATCGCGGCGTCGAGGCTGTCGAGCACCGGCAGGAGGTCGATCGCCACCCGCTCGGCGGCCCGCGCCACCAGCTCTCGCTGATCGCGAGCGGCCCGCTTGCGGAAGTTGTCGAACTCGGCGACGGCTCGTTTCCAGTTGTCCGTCGCCTCGGCGGTGGATGCCCGGGCCGCCATGAGCTCGGTGATCAGCACCGGGACCGCCTCGGCGGGGTCGTCGGGCAGGTCGAGCTCGGCCGGCTCCTCGAGGATCTCGGCCTCGACCACCTCGGAGGAGGAAGCCTCCTCCGAGGGGTCCGTGAAGTCGTCGTTGGCGTCGGTCATGACGTCAGCAGGTCTCGAGCGAGGCTCACGCCTCGTCGCCCTCGTCCACGATCTCGGCCTCGACGATGTCATCGTCGTCGCCGTCGACGCTCTCGGCCGCCTCGCCTTGCTCGGCGCCCTCCGGCGTGTAGATCTTGGACGCGATCACCTGCGTGGCCTGGATGGTCGCCTCGATCTTCGAGCGAAGGTCCTCGGCGGTGGACGACTCGTCCTCGGCCGCCTTCTTCAGCTCCTCGACGGCCGTGTTGATGGCGTCCGTCTCGCCGTCGTCCAGCTTGTCGGCGTGCTCTTCGAGCAACTTCTCGGTCTGGTTGACCACCTGATCCGCCTGGTTGCGGGTGTCCGCCAGCTCTCGGCGCTTGGCGTCCTCCTCGGCGTACTTCTCGGCGTCCTTCACCATGCGGTCGATCTCGTCGTCGGCCAGCGCGGTCCCGCCGGTGATCGTCATCGCCTGCTCCCGGCCCGTGCCGAGGTCCTTGGCGTTGACCGACACGATGCCGTTGGCGTCGATGTCGAACGTGACCTCGATCTGCGGCATGCCCATCGGCGCCGGCGGGATGCCGGTGAGCCGGAACTTGCCGAGGCTCTTGTTGTCGGCTGCCATCGAACGCTCGCCCTGCAGCACGTGGATCTCGACCTCGGGCTGGTTGGGCTCGGCCGTCGTGAACGTCTCGGCGCGCTTGGTCGGGATGGTGGTGTTGCGCTCGATCATCTTGGTCATGACGCCGCCCTTGGTCTCGATGCCGAGGGTGAGGGGCGTGACGTCGAGCAGCAGGATGTCCTTGACGTCTCCCGTCAAGACACCGGCCTGCAGAGCCGCCCCGGATGCCACCACCTCGTCGGGGTTCACACCCCGGTGCGGATCCTTGCCGGTGAGCTCCTTGACCAGCTCCTGGATCGCCGGCATGCGCGTCGAGCCGCCGACCAGCACCACGTGGTCGATGTCGTCTTTGGTGATGCCGGCGTCTTTGATCGCCTGGTGGAACGGGCTCTTGGTCCGCTCCACGAGATCGTCGGTCATCTTCTGGAACTCCGAGCGGCTGAGCTTCTTCTGGAGGTGCAGCGGGCCCTCGGCCGTGGCGGTGACGAAGGGGAGGTTGATCTCCGTCTCAGGCACCGTCGACAGCTCGATCTTGGCCTTCTCGGCCGCTTCCTTCAGTCGCTGGCGGGCCATCTTGTCGACACCGAGGTCGACGCCGGTCTCGTTCTTGAACTCCTTGACGAGCCAGTCGATGATCGCCTCGTCCCAGTCGTCGCCGCCGAGCTTGGTGTCGCCGCTGGTCGACTTCACCTCGAACACGCCGTCGCCGATCTCCAGCACCGACACGTCGAAGGTCCCGCCACCGAGGTCGTAGACGAGGATCGTCTGATCGGCGGCTTCCTTGTCGAGCCCGTAGGCGAGCGCCGCCGCCGTCGGCTCGTTGACGATGCGCAGCACGTCGAGCCCGGCGATCTGCCCGGCTTCCTTCGTGGCCTGCCGCTGGGCGTCGTTGAAGTAGGCGGGCACGGTGACCACCGCCGAGGTCACCTCGGTGCCGAGGTAGGCCTCTGCGTCACGCTTGAGCTTCATGAGGATGCGAGCGGAGACCTCCTGGGCGGTGTAGGTCTTGCCGTCGGCGTCCTGGCTCCAGTCGGTGCCCATGTGGCGTTTGACCGAGCGGATCGTGTTGTCGGGGTTGGTGATCGCCTGGCGCTTGGCGACCTCGCCGACGAGCACCTCACCGTCCTTGAAGGCCACGACCGACGGCGTCGTCCGCGCGCCCTCGGCATTCGGGATGACGGTGGGCTCGCCGCCTTCGAGTACGGCGATCACGCTGTTGGTCGTTCCGAGATCGATTCCTACGGCCTTGGCCATGGGTGGGTCTCCTTGGGTGTGTGAGTTGGGTGGCTGATGGGATGGCTCGACTGGGTCACAGCGGGAGGATCACGGCGTGTGGTGACCGGGCGTGTCCCCCGGCGGTTCCCCCTGTGGTCGTACGGTCGGCAGGCTACGGCAGGAGCCGCAGCGTGGCAAGGCCGACCATACAACTTCTCAGTCGTTGTTTACGTCATAACTTGAGTCGCAGTGTATCAACTTCGACACGCAGGTCAACCTCCCCGCGAGCCGGATCATTCCCTGCGTGGTGCTCGGCGGGACGCGACCTCAGCTCCCGAGACCCGGGCCCCGGATCCCGGGCCCCGGGTTCCGTCTCCCCGGCTCCGGTAAAGATCGGGTCTCGGGGCGCCGATTGAATCTCCATGTCTGTAGAACCGTCAGCCCTTCCCGGGCCACCGCAGAAGGCCCCGAGCCGCCGCCTGGGTGTGCTGCGCTTCCAGCATCAGGTCAGCGCCATCGACGACCTGCTGCACGACCACGACCCTCAGCACGTGAACGATCGGCCCGACGACGCCTACGAGGGCGCGGCGATCGAGATCATGCGGGCTCTTCGCGACGCAGAGACCAACGACGAGGACTATGCCGAGGCGATTCGCTCGGTCGTGCCGCAGGCGTCGCCGGATCTGATCGCCCGCATCATCGCCGCCTGGGACGAGGGCTGATCGAAGGACCACGTACCAGGTACTGAGTACGTGGCGCCCAGCCTCGACGAGCCCGGCGTGCGATCATCCATGCCGTGACCTCCCTGGCCATCGACCTGCGCGGCGTGACCGTGATGAAGGCGGGCAACGAGCTCGTCTCCGACATCGACTGGCAGGTTGCCCGTGGCGAGCGGTGGGTGTTGTTCGGCGCCAACGGATCCGGCAAGACCACGCTGCTCCAGGTCATCTCGACGTATCAGTTTCCCGCGCGAGGTTCGGCGGCGATCCTCGGAGAGACGATGGGTCGCACCGACGTGCGCACCCTCCGGCCCCGCATCGGCTACGTCGGGCCGGCACCTCAGGCGCTGGTGCGCCGGCATCTGTCGTGCCGGGACATCGTGGTCACCGGCGTCCATGCGGCGTTCGTGGACACGCGGTGGCACGACTACACCGACGAGCACTGGCGCGCCGCCGACCGGCACCTCGCCACGATGGGCGTGCTCGGTTTCGCCGAGCGGGAGTTCGCGACGTTGTCGGAGGGTGAGAAGCGCCGGGTCTTGATCGCCCGGGCGCTCATGGCGGACCCGGAGCTGCTGCTGCTCGACGAGCCGGGAACCGGCCTCGACCTCGGGGCTCGAGAGCGCCTGGTCGACTCGCTGTCGGCCCTGGCGGGTGCTCGGGGGCCGGTCACCATCGTGCTCGTCACCCACCATGTCGAGGAGATCCCTCCCGGGTTCGAGCAGGTGCTGATGCTGGCCGACGGGCGGGTCGCCGCCTCCGGCAAGGTCGACGAGGTGCTCACCAGCGAAGCGCTCAGTGCCGCCTACGGCATGGACCTGGAGATCGACCGCCACGAGGGCCGCTATCGGGCGAGAGGCGTCTGAGTCGATCGACCTGGAAAACTCCTCAATGCACCGTCGCGGCGTGACGATGCTCACGACGGCGGATCCGGAACACCGGCACGAGGGGGGAATCGACCAATGCCAGCTCCACCGCTGCCCGCGGGCGAAGAACGTCGCCTGGCGGTGCTCCACGACTACGACGTGCTCGACGCAGAGCCAAACCCCGATCTCGACGAGATCGCCCTTCTCGCATCGATCATCTGCGAGACTCCGATCGCCCTCGTCAGCCTGGTCGATCGCGATCGCCAGCGATTCACGGCGAACATCGGACTGACGATCGGCAGCACGCGGCGCGACGATGCTTTCTGCGCCTATGCCATCCTCGATCCCGACCGGGTCACGGTGGTGCCCGACGCCGTCCGGGACCGCCGATTCGCCGGCAATCCGCTCGTGACGGGTGATCCGCACGTTCGCTTCTACGCCGGCGCCCCGCTCGTCACCCCCGAGGGAGCGCCGCTCGGCACCCTGTGTGTCATCGATCGCAAGCCACGAGTGCTCACCCCCGATCAAGAGCAAGCTCTCCGGGTGCTCTCGCGCCAGGTCATGGCACAGCTGGAGTTGCGGCGGCATGTCGCTGCGCTCGAACGCCGGGTGGACGCCTCCGAGCGATACAAGCGTGTGCTCGAGGTCCACCGGGAGCGGCTCGAGGCCGAGGTCCGCCACTCAGAGGAGCAGAGCCTCACCGACACGTTGACCGGGATCCCGAACCGGAGAGCGCTGGAGGCGCGTTTGGCCACGCTCGACGGCTCCGACTCCGTGATGTCCGTCGCCATGGTCGACCTCGATGGTTTCAAGCGGATCAACGACGAGCATGGTCACCGACGCGGCGACGAGGTCCTGGCGCACGTGGCGGCGGTTCTCGCGGCAGAGGCCCGTATCCGTGACCTCGTCGGCCGGTACGGTGGCGACGAGTTCCTCGTGATCCTCCCCGACACCGGCCCAGACGGCGCAGCAGCGGTCGCCGAACGAATGAGGCGTGCCGTCGAGCTGGCGTTCGGGCACGGGACGGCCGGGACCTTGAGCATCGGCGTGGCCAGCGGCCACGCGGGCTCGGGAACCCGCCGACTGGTCGATGAGGCCGATCGGGCCTTGTACCGGGCGAAAGCCGAAGGCCGCAACCGTGTGCGGGCCACCGTCGACGTGGGGTCGGATGGCCTGCAATTCGCCGAGGTCGGCGCCTAGGCCTGTCTCGCTGCTACGGAGGATGGCGTCTCCTCCGCCCCGGTGGACGGTGCGGCGACCCTCC
Source organism: Acidimicrobiia bacterium (assembly GCA_052032125.1). Lineage (GTDB taxonomy): Bacteria > Actinomycetota > Acidimicrobiia > Spongiisociales > Spongiisociaceae > JBPEXB01. The sequence continues at coordinate 4,105 of JBPEXB010000490.1, read as the reverse complement.
GGTAGCCGATCAACGCGCCAACGACGATGGCGAGGCCGATCAGGGATCTGAGGGGCTCTCCCATGGCGATCGCCAGCGCGACATAGAGCGCCCCCATCACGACCACGGCCATCACGACCAACCTTCGAAGCACGATGCGTACGGTGCTCACCAGCCTCCCATCGCCACTGAGAGTGAGTATTGGTGACCCGTACGGCGACATGAAGGAGGGTTGTCGGCGCCCTCAACATGACCAGATCCCGTCGTCGGCGGCGTGCTGCGGCCGTCAGGCCCGGCGGCGCGTCAGCGGCCCTGAGATCCGCTCGTCACTGAGCGATCACGATCGAGGAGCCGTCGCTGTCGGCGTCCGGATCGTGGTTGTCGGCCGGCCCGTAGGTCAGCGTGGCGTGGGTGACATCCGTGACGTCCATCGTCACGAGATCCACGCGGCCATCCGGGAGCTCGCGCCCGGTCAACGTGCAGACCCCGGCGGCGTCCGTGACGCAGGAGTAGCTGAACGTTCTCGTCGATGCGGTCATCGTGACCGAGACCGTGGCGTTCTCGACGGCTCCCTCGGCGTCGTCGTGCACGGTGACGGTCAGCTCCGGGATCCAACGACTGCCGCTGTCCAGAGACGTCCCGTCCAGGTCCCCGACGTGCATGCTCGTCGGGCCGCCGATCGCGTTGTCGACGGTGACGGTGATGGTGTCGGTGGCGGTCTGGCCGATCGTGTCGGTGGCGACGGCGTCGATCGTGTGGTCGGCGTCGGTGGCGCTGGTGGTGTCCCAATCGAGGGACCAGCCGTCCGTGCCGTCGGTGTCGGTGCCGATGGTGGCGCCGTCGATACGGAACTCGACCTGGTCGACGCCGTTGTCGTCGTCGGCGGTGGCCGTGATGGTGACGGTGCCGGACACGGTCGCCCCGGCGGCGGGGCTGTCGACGGACACCGTCGGCGGATCGTCCACCGGAGGCGCTCCGTCGAACGCGGCATCGACCACGAGTGCGAACGGCTGCGGGCCGAACGGCACGTTGAACCCGCTCACCGTCACCGTCCAGGTGCCGGCCGCGGGCGCCTCGACGTAGACGTTCTCGACGTTGTTGAGCCGGTCGGCGCTCCCGCCGACCGCTGCCCAGCCGTTGGAGAACACGTTGCCCAGGTAGTCCTGACCGCTCGGGCTGGTGACCACGAGGTCGAGGTCGTTGACGAGGTTCACGGCCGCGGTCTCGTCGGAGGGGTAGTCGCTCCACACGAGCGTCACCCGAAGCGGCGTGCCGGCATCCACGGTGTGCGTCGACGCCACCGTTCCTCCGGTCGAGACTGCGTCGCTGTCGGCGTACCAGGCCGTGCCGTCGACCGCCGCCCCGACATCGACCCGGCCCCAGCCCTCGTGGCTGTTCGGAATCGGGAAGTCGTTGTCGTCGGCGCCGTCGTTGTTCTCGTCGAGGAGGTCGACAGCCGAGTTGATCAGCGTCGCCTTGGTCAACGCCGCCGAGGCGCTGTGACCGTCGGTCTTCTCGTAGAAGTCCCTGACCACGGCGGCCGCTCCCGCCACGAGGGGGTTCGACATCGATGTGCCGCCCATGTACTTGTAGTGCTCGTCGACCGGGAAGCCCCACCCGTCGTACTGGAAGGCGCTGTTCTGCGGGTTGGTGGCGCCGTCATAGCCCTCCTGATAGAGGTCGGAGTAGCCCGACAGCACCCATGATCCGGGCGCCACGACATCGGGCTTGATGCGGCCGTCATCCGTAGGGCCGCGGCTGGAGAAGGCCGCCAGCTGCTCGGCGTTGCCGGCGCTGGCGTCCGAGGCGATCGGATCCGCCGGGAAATCATCCGGCCAGGCATCGCCCCACGTGAAGAGGTCGTTCGTCCCGCCCTGGCTCGAGCACGAGGTGCCGGTGTTGGGGTTCGTGTAGGTCAGCGCCGCATCGCACACCCAGTCGCCCTGCCGGTCGTTCTCCGAGGCGCCCACCGTGAGCAGGTTCTTGGCGGTCGCGGGTGAGCCGATGGAGTCGTCATCGACCGTGCCGTTGCTGTCGGCGTCGATGCCGGCGTTGCCGGCCGATGTGGTGATCAGCATGTCCGGGTTGTTCCAGATGAAGGTGTCCACCGTGGCGGCGTCGCTGGTGTACTCGCCGTCGACGGAGCTCCCCCACGAGTTGGAGTGGATGCGGGCGCCGTCGTCGTAAGCCTGCTGGAACAGGTCGGTGAGGTCGTCGGGCAGGCCCGTGAGGTAGTAGCCGTCCGGCGAGGCGGCGCAGGTCCCGCCGGTGCGGATCCAATCCTCGACGGCCTGGAAGACGAGGGAGGCGCCCGGGGCGGTGCCCATGCCCTCGCCGTTGGGGCCGCCGCCACCGAGGACGGAGGCCGCCACGTGCGTGCCGTGGCCGCTGTCAGGGTCCTGAGCACCGTCATTGGTCGGGCGATAGCACCCGGGGGCGTTCGACGTCGGCCAGTCGTGGATGGCCACGATGCGGTCGGCCGGGATGTCGCGGTGAGCACCGGCCGCGGTGCCGTCGCCGATGCCTGTGTCGGCGACCGCCACGATCTGCGTGGAGCCGTCGTATCCGAGCGCCACGGCAGTGTCTGCCCCCATGATCACGCCGGCGCCGAACTCGTTGTGGGTCTCGGCGAAGCGGAACGGGCTGATCCATGCCACGTCGACGTGGTCGGCCAGCGCCAGGAGCTGCTCGGGCGAGGCGAGCACGGTCATCTGCTGGCGGGCGAACGACACGACTTGCATCGAACCTGCTCGCACGGCCGCTCGGACGGCTGCCGCGTCCGCTCCGTCGACGACTCGTACCCGGTACACGCCCGTGTCGGCGGCCGAGCCGATGGCCGGATCGAGCTTGAGCACCGGTTCGAACAGGCTCACGCCGACCACGTCGGGGCGCGCCTCGGCTGCCGCGATGCCGGCCGGTGACGCCTGGACTCGATAGGCGAAATCGGGGAGGTAGCTGAGCACCCGGAGGCCGCCGGCTTCCAGCTCGGCACGCGCCTCGGTCGGGATCGGGCCGTCGAACTGCACGATGTAGAGGTCGATGTCCCGGGCGTCGGCCCGAGCACGCGTCGCCGTGTGGTCGGGATCCAGCGGGCTGAAGGTGGCCTGCCGGAGGCGAAGCTGCGGGGTGTCGCCGTCGTCGGCGCCGGCGCCGGCCGGCATGGTGGCGATGACGAGGGCGAGCGCGACGCCCAGTCTCCAGGTGCGTGAGCGCATGAGTGGTTCCCTCCCCAGCAACCAGCGCGAACGCTGAGAGCGTTCGCCTCGATACGGAGGATAGCGATCGAGCGCCCTCCGTGGCGGACCCACCCACCGTGGGTGGTGGCGACGTCGGATTCACCTGCGTAACGCGATCGGGGGGCGCGTCGGTTACGTACATGATCCGCTCCGCTGCACCCCACGCAGCCCGAGGAAACGAGGACGACAGATGAGTGCTTGCACCGATCACCGCTATCTCGTCGAGCAGGAAGGTGACGTGCTCTCCCGCCTCGTGTGTTCACACTGCGGCGACGTTCGCATCGAGCAGGTGATCGACCGCAACTTCGTGCTGGTGTGGTCCTCGGAGGACTACCGCATCGCTGACCGCTTCTATCGGGAGCTGGTCAGCTGACCGCAGGGGAAGCGCCGGTTCCCACCTCGCCGTCGAGCGCCATCAACGTCGCCGTCATCGACGCAAGCGGCGCATCGCGCCCCACGGCATAGGCGGCTCCCTGACACACGGTCAGGGTCCGGCCCGCCTTGGTCACCTCGCCCACCGCGCGGTAACGCCCGGCTTGGGCCGGCCGGAGGAGGTTGATCTTGTACTCGACGGTCAGCACCTCGCGATCGGAGGCCATCAGAGAGAACCCGGCGTAGCCGCACGCCGAGTCCAGCGCCGTGGCGATCGCCCCGGCGTGTACGAACCCGTGCTGTTGGGTGAGATCCTGGCGGTGAGCGAACTCGATCTCCACCCGGCCGGGCTCGACGACCACCAGCTCGGCACCGAGGGTCGCCATCATCGCCTGGGCGGCGAAGCTCGAGCGGATCCGTTCCTCGTAGTCGGGGTCTCGAGGGACCCACACGGTCGGCATCGGCGGATCCTCGCAGTACGCGCGGGTTCTCCCAACATTCACGTGATCGCAATCGTC
>JBPEXB010000049.1:0-5117 GCA_052032125.1 Acidimicrobiia bacterium | reverse complement strand
TAGCCAGTGTTCCGCATGCCGGCGGCGATGCCGTTGATCGTGAGCAGCAGGCCACGCTGGTAGGTCTGGGGATCGGTGGACGGATCGCGAGACCGCTTCAGCAACTCGACCTGCAGCACGTTGAGGGGATCGAGGTAGGCATCCCGCACCGCCAGGGTCCTGGCCAGGATCGGACGGTCGGCGAGCAGCGCCCGGCCGGTGATGCGCTCGAGGGTCGTCAACGTCCGGGCGTGCTCCTCCTCGACCATCGTGAACAGCTGCCGGTGCTCTGGCTCGACGAGGCTGTCGACGTAGTGGCGACTGATGGCGAGGTCGGTCTTGGTCAGCGTCATCTCGACGTTGGACAGGAACGTCCCGAAGAACCGCCAGGTTCTGAACATCTCGGCGAGGTCGTCCCCGTGGCCGGCGTCGACGGCCGCCTCGAGGCCCGAGCCGACGCCGAACCAACCCGGGATGATCTGGCGGGATTGTGTCCACCCGAAGACCCAGGGGATGGCGCGGAGGTCCTCGATCCGGGATCGGCCGTCGGCCGAGCGGCGGGACGGCCGTGAGCCGATGTTCATCTGGCCCAGTTCCTCGACCGGGGTGGAGGTCGTGAAGTACTCGACCAAGCCGGGGGCGTCGATGAAGGACCGGTAGGCGTCGTAGGCAGCCGCCGACACCTGGTCCATGATCCCGTACCAGTGCTGGACCTTGTCGGTGGCGTGACGGGGTGTGCGATGGGCGAGCGAGCCCTCGACGAGGGCGGACAGGGTCAGCTCCAGGTTCCGAGCAGCCAGTGCCGGGAGGCCGTACTTGTCGGCGATGACCTCACCCTGCTCGGTGATCTTGACGGCTCCGTCGAGCACCCCGAAGGGCTGGCTGAGGATGGCAGCGTGCGTCGGGCCGCCTCCCCGTCCGATCGATCCGCCCCGGCCGTGGAAGATCTCCATGCGCACGCCGGTGGCGCGGGAGACGTCGCGGATGGCTCTGAGGGCCTTGTGGATCTCCCACTGGGAGGTGGTGATGCCACCGTCCTTGTTGGAGTCCGAGTAGCCGACCATCACCTGCTGAGTGCCACCACGCAGGTCGACGAGCCGTCGGTAGCCAGGGATGGACAGCAACTCGGTGAGGGTGTCGGCGATCGAGCGGAGATCATCGATGGTCTCGAAGAGCGGCACGAAGTCCAGTCGTGCGACCCCGTTGACGAGGTCCACGAGCCCGACCTCACGGGCGAGCACCACCGGCGCCAGGACGTCCTCTGGGCCACGCGTCATCGAGATGATGTAGGCGTCGACGACACCGTCGCCCTCCCGGTCCAGAACCCGACGGAGGGTCTGGAACAGGGCCAGCGCCCCGTCCACCGGAGCCGGCCCGGGCGCCGCCAACGGCCGCGGACTGTCGAGCTCCTCGGCGAGGAAGGAGCGGCGTTCAGAGGCCGAGCTCGCCCCGTAGTCCTCCTGCAACGGGGCGGTGAGCGATGCCAGCGCCTCGTGGTGACGGTCGGCGTGCTCCCGCACATCGAGGGCGGCGAGGTGGAATCCGATCATGTTGGCCAGCCGGCGGACGCGGGTCAGTCGACCCTCGGCCATCAGGCGCCCGTCGTTGGCGCGCAGCGAGCTGTCCATCTTCGCCAGGTCGGCGACGAACTCGGCGGCGCTGCCGTACGCTCGCTCGCCGCCGTCGCGGGTGTCGAGGAGACGCCGGTGGGCGATGGTGCACATCTGTCGGTACGGCTCGGCGCGGATCGACGAGGTGAGGACGTCGCCGTACTCGGGAGCGAGGTCGGCGACGTGTTTCAACAGCTCCTCGGACACCTCCGTGACCCGGGTGCTGACGCCGAGCTCACGGGACAGCTTCTCGATCTCGGAGATGAGGATGTCGAGCGCCCGGCGGCGCTGGAAGGCGATGACCGCCTCGGTGATCTCAGGCGTCACGAACGGGTTGCCGTCGCGGTCCCCACCCACCCAGGACCCGAACCGGATCGGCGTGTGATCGGGGTCGAGCGTGCTCCCGATCGACTCGAGGGCGGCTGCGACGTCGTCGAACAGCTGCGGGATCGCTTCGCCAACCGTCTGGCTGAGGTAGTAGAGGACGAAGCGGGCCTCGTCGAACGGATCGGGCCGCTCGTGCCGGATCTCGTCGGTCTGCCAGATGCCCTCGATCAGCTCGTCGATACGTCGATCGATCCGCGTCCGCTCCAGTTCGGTGCGTCGCACGTCCGCTCGGTCCTCGATGGCCGCCGCGATCTCTGCGAGCTTCTCCAGGATCGTGCGGCGTGACGCCTCGGTCGGATGCGCAGTGAAGACCGGCTTGAGCAGCGAGCGGTTGACCAGCGAGGCGACCTCGTGGGCGGGGACGCCGGCTTCCACGAGCGAGGCGATCGACTCGTGGAATCGCACGACCTCCGAGGCTCCCTCCTCGTTGAGGTCCTCGACCCGGTGGACCTGCTCGGTGACATTGGCGAGATGGAAGTAGACGGTGAACGCTCTCACGAGTTGGGTGGCCACCTCGAGGTCGATGTCCCGGAGGTACTCGGCGAGCGCATGCGAGGCGTCACCGGAGGCGTGCTGGCGCAGGCGGCGCGACAGCCGACGGACCTCCTCCACCGTGTCGAGCAGGCCTCGACCGTGCTGGCGAACCAGCGTGCGCCCGAGTTGATGGCCGAGCCGGCGGATGTCGGCCCGCAGCTCGGCGTCGATCACGGCCGCGTCGTCGGAGAAGTCGCCATCGGTGGTCACGAGCCCATCCAACCTGGACTCGGGTGGCTCGGCAAGGCCGGCGAGAGGTGTCCAGCGAGGTCGGCCTGTTCCACGATGCGGAACAGAACCGCACAGTGGGCGTTTCAGTGGAGATTCCTGGACACGCGCCACTATGTTGGCGTCGGACGCACGGCCCGGCCGTGCGCGACTCGCTCGGAGGTGGAGAGACGATGGACTGGAAACGCTTTGACTTCTTTCGGCGGAAGGCGAGATCGCCCATTCAGGTGGATCTCATGGACGCCTACCAGCAAGGCGCGGTGTCCCGGAGGGACTTCATCAAGCGGGGATCCATCCTCGGCTTGAGCTTGGCCACGATGACCGGTGTGATCGCCGCCTGCGGTGGCGACGACGAGCCGGCCGGCACGGATGCCACGCAGGGCACCGAAGGCACGTCGGCCACGACCGGTGCACCGCAGGCCGGCGGTGAGCTGCGCATCGGCATCCAGCAGGGTGACGCCAACTCGGGCCTCGACCCGCTCAACATGCTCGACCTCGGCACCTACAGCGTGCTGTCGCAGAGCTTCGAGTACCTGGTCGGCCTGGCCCCTGACGGCAACATCGGCGCCACGGGACTCGCCACCAGCTGGGAGCCCAACGCCGACGGCACCGCCTGGACGTTCAACCTGCGCGAAGGCGTCACCTGGCACGACGGCTCGCCATTCACGTCGGCTGACGTTGCGGCCACCGTCGACCGCATGGTCGTCGCCGGCGCCGGTCTTGCCGGTGTCGTCAGCGAGGGTGCGGTGGAGACGCCGGACGACCTGACGGCCATCGTCAACCTGGACAAGGCCAACGGCAACCTGCCGGTGCTGATCTCGATCTACAACCCGCAGTCGCTGATCACGCCCGTGGCCTACTCGGACGGCACGACGCTCGACCAGGTGCAAGCCGGCACGGGCCCGTGGATCTTCGAGAGCCATGACCCGACCACGTTCACGACGGTCTTCACGGCCAACGAGAACTACTGGGGCGGGCGTCCGTTCCTCGACAAGACGACGCTGATCGGCTTCGGCTCCGAGGGTGCTCGCGTGTCCGCCATGGCGGCCCGCGAGCTGGACATGATCCAGCAGTTCGGTGTCATCGACGGCACGAGCCTGTTGAACGACGACAACTTCACGGTGCTGAAGCCGCCCTCGGCCAACCACCGGCAGCTGTGGTTCAACACCCAGCTTCCAGAAGGTGGGCCGTTCACCGATGCCCGCGTGCGTCGGGCGATCGGCTTCATGCTCGACCGCCAGCAGATGGTGGACGTGCTCTTCGATGGCTTCGCCATCGTCGGCAACGACCATCCGGTGCACCCGACGCTCCCGTTCTTCGACGCAGATGCGACGCCGCAGCGGCCTCGTGACATCGACATGGCCAAGGCCTTGCTGGCCGATGCCGGGTACGAGGGGCTCGAGGCGACCATCGAGGTCGGCGACATCCTGGTGAGCCCGGACATGGGCGCCATCGTGGAGCAGAACGCCCTCGAGGCCGGTGTCAACCTGAGCGTGAACGTCACGGCCAACTCGGACTTCTACGGCGAGTACTGGTGTGCAGGCGCCTCCTGGGGTGCCCAGCCCGACACCGGCGGTCCCGGAAGGCCGTGTGGCGCCTCAGCCGCCATCGGCATCGTCGACTATGGCCACCGGCCGACTCCCGACGTCTACTTCGGACGTGCGTTGGAGACGGATGGCGACTGGAACTCGTCGAACTACGCCTCGCCGCAGTTCGATCAGCTGTTCGCCGACTACCAGAGCGCCGTCGACGTGGCCGGTCAGAAGGCAGCGGTGGGTCAGATCCAGCAACTCCTCCACGAGGATGCGCCGGCCCTGTACCCGTTCTTCTTCGACTACCTGTCGGGGCACGACGCCTCCGTCTCGGGTGTGCAGGTGACCGCCCTCGGTCACATGAAGCTCGAGAAGGCGACGATCGCCTCGTAGCCGATCGGAAGAAAATGACGGATCGTGATGGCAGGGCCGCTCCGGCCCTGCCATCATCGTTTTCGCGACTATCGACGCTGCTCGAGGCGGCGGATGGTCACTGTCGAGTGAGAGGGAGGTAGGCAGTGGGGCGTTTCGTGATTCGACGCTTGCTGCTCTCGGTCCTCACGCTCGCCATCATCCTGGTCCTCATCACCCTCATTCCCAACGTGGCGCCCGGCGATCCTGCACGGAAGATCGCCGGTGGCACAGCCTCTCCTGAGCGCCTGGCTGCGGTCACGGCCTCACTGGGTCTCGATCGTTCCGTGGTCGAGCAGCTGACCGATCTCGTCGGGGACGTGGTGCGGTTCGATTTCGGTGAGTCGTTCACACGGCCCGGTACGTCGGTCTCCAGCCTCGTCCTCACCTCGTTGGGGAACTCGACCAAGCTCGTGGTGTTTGCCTTGTTGCTCGT
>JBPEXB010000489.1:0-21695 GCA_052032125.1 Acidimicrobiia bacterium | reverse complement strand
GAAGACCCGGTGACTCGCGGCCAGATGGCAGCGTTCCTCGCTCGGGCGCTGGGACTCGACGGCACCGCCCCGCCCGACGGCTCGGGCACGTTCACCGACGACGACGGCAGCGTGTTCGAGGCCGAGATCGAGGCGATCGCCGAGGCCGGCATCACCATGGGCTGCGAGGCCGATCGATACTGCCCCGACGAGCCGGTCACACGGGCACAGATGGCCACCTTCCTGGCCCGGGCGCTCGACCTCGACCCGTTGGACGATCCCGCCCGGTTCGCCGACGACGACGGCTCGGTCCACGAGGAGGCGATCGCCGCCATCGCCGCCCGTGGCATCACGCTGGGCTGTGCGCCGCTCGCCTACTGCCCTGCCGACTCCGTGTCACGCGGGCAGATGGCGGCCTTCCTCTACCGAGCGCTGGTCGAGTCGTCCTGACGGCGCGCTGCCAGGTAGGCAGAGGCCGCCGCCTGGCTTCCTGGATCGTCGTAGGCGCCGGCCAACGATCGGGCGTCCACCTCCCGGCCCCGGGCAGCCATCGACTGCTCGAGCGCCTCGTTGACGGCCGCCTTGACCTCACGAAGCGGGTACGAGGCCTTGGTCAGGAGGAGGTCGATGAGCTCGTCGACGGCGCCCTCCAGCTGCTCGAGCGGCACCACCCGATTGAGGAAGCCCGCCGCCAACGCCTCGTGGGCCGTGAAGGGCCGGCAGGTGAGCACCAGCTCGCGCGTGAGTGCCGGGCCGATCTCTCGCACCAGGCGAGGAACCCCTCCCCACCCGAGCGGCAGGCCGAGGTCCACCTCCGGGATCGAGAAGTACGTGTCGTCGGCTGCCACCCGCAGGTCGCAGGCGGCCGCCAGGACCAGGCCGCCCCCGACCACCGGGCCGCGCAACTCGGCCACCGTCACTGCCGGGATCGCCTCGACGGCGTCGGCCATCTCACCGCCCAGCCAGGCCGCCTCCTCGGGGTCGATCGGCCGGCCGCCGTCCCTGGCCTGCAACAGCTCGAAATCTGCGCCTGCTGAGAAGGCCCGGCCCGCACCGGCCACCCGCACGACGTCGGGAGGTTGCTCGGACAACTGGTGGGCGGCAGTGCGCAGCTCCCGCAAGGTGGCGGCGTCGAGCGAGTTGAGGGATCCGGGACGCTCGATGCGGAGCACGGCGGATCGGCGGTCGAGGCGAGTGACGGACACGTTCTCCATCGATCCAGCCTATCGACGCTTGGCAGCGCCGCCCGCCGAGTACGCTCGCCCGGTTGTCGGGCAAGGAGCCTTCATGCGTCTGGGGTTGATGGCCGGGTACTGGACGGCCGGGCCGCCGTTCGGTGTCGACGCAGAGCTGGCCGTCGCCGAAGAGCTCGGGTTCGACTCCTTCTGGACCGCCGAGGCGTATGGCTCGGACGCCCTGACACCGCTGGCCTGGTGGGGCGCATCGACCACGACCATCGGCCTCGGCACGGCCATCATCCAGATGGCCGCCCGCACGCCTGCCGCCACCGCCATGGCGGCCATGACCATGGACCACCTCACCGGCGGCCGATTCCGCCTCGGGTTGGGCGTCTCGGGCCCCCAGGTGGTCGAGGGGTGGTACGGCCAGCCGTATCCCCGCCCCCTGGCGAGGACTCGCGAATACGTCGACATCGTCCGGACGATCGTCGCCCGCGAGGAACGCCTCACCTACGACGGTGAGTTCTTCCAACTGCCCGTCGACGGTGGCACGGGTCTGGGCAAGGCGCTCAAGAGCACGATCCACCCGCTCCGCAGCGAGATCCCCATCTACCTCGGTGCCGAGGGACCCAAGAACGTGGCACTGTCGGCCGAGATCGCCGATGGCTGGCTGCCGTTCCTGTTCTCGCCGCGGCAATCGGACTTCTACCGGGCGGCCCTCCAGGAGGGGTTCGACCGGCCGGGAGCCCGACGGGGATGGGACGACTTCGACATCGCCGCCGTGGTGCCCGTCATCGTGAACGACGACGTGGAGGCGGCGGCCGACTTCGTGCGGCCCATGCTCTCGCTCTACATCGGCGGGATGGGCGCCAAGGGCGCCAACTTCCATCACGATGTGTTCGTGCGGATGGGGTACGAGGCCGCCTGCGCCGAGATCCAGGATGCCTACCTCGCCGGCGACAAGGAGACGGCCTTCAAGGCCGTGCCCACCAGCCTGGTCGAGGACATCGCCCTGGTCGGGCCCCCCGCCAAGATCCGTGAGGACCTCGAGGCCTGGCGCCAGTCGCCAGTGAAGACGCTGCTGATCAACGGACCGCCTGAGATCATGAGGATGATGGCCGAGTTCGTCTCGTAGGCGCAGGTGGACCGGCCGGTAGGGTGGCGCCCACGCCGACCGACTCAGGAGCATCCGTGGCAGATCCCCGCTTCCTCAACTTCGAGACGCTCAGTCTTCACGCGGGACACCGTCCCGACTCCGACTTCGGCGCCCGGGCCATCCCGATCTACCAGACCACCTCGTACCTCTTCCGTGATGTCGAGCACGCCGCCGCGCTGTTCAACCTCGAACGGCAGGGCCACATCTACAGCCGCATCTCCAACCCCACCGTGGCTGCCCTGGAGGAACGGATCGCCGCGCTGGAGGGCGGAGTGGGGACGATCGCCACGGCATCGGGCATGGCGGCGCTGTTCTTGGGCGTGGCCACGCTCATGGGCTCAGGCGGCCACATCGTCTCGTCATCATCGGTGTATGGCGGATCGAACAACCTCTTCGCCACCACCCTGCCGCGCTTCGGGATCACCACCACCTTCGTGAATCCGCGCGACACCGACGGCTTCCGAAACGCCATCCGCCCCGAGACACGGTTGGTGTTCGGCGAGACGCTCGGCAATCCGGGTCTCGAGGTCATGGACGTGCCCGCCATCGCCGAGATCGCCCACGAGGCCGGCGTCCCCTTCATGATGGACAACACCTTCGCCACCCCCTACCTCTTCCGTCCTCTCGATCACGGTGTGGACCTGGTCCACCACTCCATCACCAAGTTCATGGGCGGGCACGGCGTGGCGGTCGGGGGCGCCCTGGTGGACGGAGGCACCTTCGACTGGGAGGCGTCGGGCAGGTTCCCGACGCTCACCGAGCCCTACCCGAGCTATCACGGCCTCAAGTTCACCGAGGAGTTCGGCACGCAGGCCTTCATCATGCGGGCCCGGGTCGAGGGCCTGCGGGACTTCGGGGCTCCGTTGGCGCCCCAGAACGCTTTCTACATCCTCCAGGGCATCGAGACGCTGGCCATCCGGATGCAGACCCACGTCGAGAACACGAGGCGGGTGGTGCAGTTCCTGGCCGAGTCCGACGCCGTCGAGTGGATCTCCTATCCCGAGCTGGAAGATCACCCCGACCACGAACGGGCCGCCAAGCTGCTCTCCAAGGGCTGCGGGGCGATCTTCTCGTTCGGCATCAAGGGCGGTCGGGAGGCCGGGCGGACGTTCATCGAGCGGCTGCAGGTCTTCTCCCACCTCGCCAATGTGGGCGACGCCAAATCTCTCGTCATCCACCCGGCGTCGACGACGCATTCCACGATGAGCGCCGAACAGCTCGAGCGGGCCGGGATCGGCGAAGACCTCATTCGGCTCTCGGTGGGGCTGGAGCACCCGTCCGATCTGATCGACGACCTGCGTCAGGCCCTGCGGGCCTCTCAGCGCTGATGGACCTCTCCGTCGAGGGACGCCGGGTGCTGGCCACCACCGGCGGGCGGGATCTCGATCCTGATCGCCCGCTCATCGTCTTCGTCCACGGGGCCGGCCTCGATCGCACGACCTGGCAACTCCAGACCCGGTTCTTCGCCCACCACGGGTATTCAGTGCTGGCACTCGATCTCCCCGGACACGGGGGCTCCGAGGGCCCGGCGCCCACCAGCATCGAGGCGTATGCCGACTGGCTGGCCAAGGCGATCACGGCAGCCGGCTACGAGCACGCTCACGTCGTGGGCCACTCGATGGGCTCGCTGATCGGCCTGGAAGCTGCCGCCCGCCATCCAGACCGGGTGCGGTCACTGGTCATGACCGGAGCCACCGCCGCCATGAGAGTGCACCCGGACCTGCTGGCCGCCGCCGATGGCGACGACCATCTGGCGATCGACCTCATGACCTCGTGGAGCCATGGGCGGGCTTCGCACCTCGGAGGCCACCAGACCCCGGGGCTGTGGATGCTCGGATCGACGATCCGGCTGTGGGAACGAGCACCTCAGGGCGTGCTCGCCAACGACCTCCACGCTTGCAACGACTACGACCGTGGCGCCGCCGCGGCCGCCGAGGTCCGCTGCCCGACCTTGCTCGTGACTGGCTCGATCGACGTGATGGCACCGCCGGCGGCGGCGCAGCCGCTGCGGGAAGCCATGAACGACGTGCGCGAGGTCGTGATCGACGGCGCCGGCCACATCATGCTCACCGAGCAGCCCGACGCGGTCATCGACGCCATCGCCGAGTTCCTCGCCTCCGTCGACCGTTGATCGGTGCCGGGGCACCCGCCCCGGCACCGATCAGGTTCAGCGACAGCCGTTGGTGTACGAGGCGTTCCCCGACAGGTCGTGGAGCACGTAGAACCCAACGGATCCCACCAGGTCGGCCGTGCACCCTTGGACGATCCTCACACGTCCTGCATCAGGGCCGACGTAGAAGCCCATGGCGTAGGGGTCGTGGCTCGGGCCGACCACCGGGCCGCCCCAGCCTGCGTCCACGCCTCGTACCGTCGCCCGGTTGATGAGCACGTTCGTCGAGTCGGTCAGCACCGCGAACCCGGCGGCCGGGCCACTCAGGGCGCTGAGGTTGCGGACACTCGATCCCAACACCCGCACGTTCGTCGATCCCGAGAACGTGTAGGCCCGCACCGCGTTGCCTCCGTACCCGTAGAGGGTGGCGAGGGGATGGGACTTCGACTCGAGATAGTCGCCGCACCGGTCCGACCCAGCCACACCGAGGTTGGTGAGACCGTCGACGCTGGTGCGCACCATCGTGACGTTCTCGGCGCCGTCCATCTTGTAGGCGATGGTGCCCTTGTTCACATGGAACATCGAGTCCCCGTTGCACAGGTACGAGGCTCCGATGTCGCCCAGCGTCTCGGACCCCGGCACACCCTCGACCCAGTCGAGGATCCCTTGGGTCAGGTTCGCCCGGGTCACGTCGAGATGCGTCCCGTCGAACTCGCCCGCCAACTTGGCCTTGGCCACCAGCGCCTGGGCGTTGGCGACCGGGTTGCCCGTGTAGCGAGCGTTCAGGTCGTTCTCGACCGAGACCGTGACGGGGACACCGGTGTCCGGGTGCTCGTTGGCCACCTGGAACACGGCGCCGACCGGGTCGATGGCGGCGGCACCGCCACCCACGTCGAGCGCCGGCACCTCGTTGATGAACGACTCCTGGTCGATCACCCGCACGTTGCGGAACATGATGTCCCGTGACGGCATCGACGTCACCCCGTCGGGGCGCCACGGGAAGCCGTTGACGGCCACCCCGGGGACGTTGACGAGGAACGAGTACGAGTTCCCGTCGATCAACCCGTGCGGGTTGTGGAACAGGCCGTATTCGACCGGATGCTGAGCGGCGTCGATGCCGGCTCGACCGTCGACCTGATGGCGATCGACGATGACGTCCTCGTGGACTGCCTCGATGGCCTGCCGCAGCGCAGCCTGGATGTCTGCTGCCGAGAGCGTCACACCGTCCACCGTCAGCGTGGTGCTGGACCCGCTCGCCACGAGGTGGTCCACGTAGGCCTTGATGAACTGCGCGGACGAGTACGTGCCGAGCACCGGCACGTCCTTGCGGTTGGTGGCGGTGACGTTCTCGACCTTGAGCCCGTCGACCCCGTTGAGCGCCACGGCGCCGACCTCGTAGCCGTCGAACCGCACGTTGCGGATCGTCACGTCCCGGTTGTCGTTCCCGTGGATCCCGTGGTGCGAGCTGAGCCCGATCACCCCGTTCTGGATCACGACGTTCTCCGCCGGGTCGAGCTCGTCGCCGAATCCGGCCGGGCCCTGACTGGGCTTGAACGGCTGATCGGCGAGCTCGATGACCGCGAAGAAGCGCTGGAGCAGCGCATGCTCTTCGCTCTGCTCGATGCGGTGCCCCGCCAGGTCGAGCACGACGTCGTCGGCCGAGATGGCGATGGCAGCGAAGAACCCGACGCCGTACGCGGCCGGGTCGTAGCGAGCGTCGAGCGGTCCTCCTGGCGTGAACGGCGGCGGCTCACTGGCGAACTGCGTCACCAGCGGCATGCTCGAGTGATACGCCGTGACCGGGATCGACCAGCCGAAAGCGGCCGGCATCCAGCCAGGAATCGTGCCGTCGGCGATGGCCGCCGTCAGCGTGGCCGGCGAATTCGGGTTGAAGACGATGTCCTCACCGAGCCGGTACGTCCCCGGCTGATCGATCACATACGTCCCGAACCGGAAGTCGTCGGCCGTGAGCACCGTCACGTCCTGATCCTGCGGTGCCGCTCCGACCGGTGCTGCGATCAACACCGAGCTGAGCAGCGTGGCGAGGGCGACCAACCCCCGCCGCGCGCGCGTGCCCCAAACCATGAGCCCTTCCTCTCCGCCACACTCGGTGGCGCCTTCCCCGTTGCCCGGACCCCTGACGCCCGGAACTGTCTGGATTCCGACACTACACAGATTCGGGTTCGTATGGCGGACTTCCACCCGACCTGGGCTTCATCGACGCACAGAAGTCGAGTGACCACCGGGGGTGGATGGCACCAGGCCACCGTGAGTGGGGACGCTAGAAGAGGGTGCCCTGGGGGTCAGGACGGATGAAACGCGGCACGCCGCTCCACGGCAGGTGATCCATGAAGATCCAGCTGCGACGGTGGATGGCCGAGGGCCCCCAGGCCTGGAGTGCTGCCTTGTGACGGGGGCAGGGATAGCCCTTGTTGTCGTCGAAGGCGTAGTGCGGATGATGGGGCGCCAGGCCGCGCAAGATGCGATCCCGGGTGACCTTCGCCAGGATCGAGGCGGCGGCGATCGACAGGGAGGTCGCATCGCCACGAACGATCGTCTTCGTGGTGCCACGAGCGACGAAATCCCACTTCCCGTCGATCAGCACCCGATCCGGCTCGACGCCCAGCCCGGCCAGCGCGCGGCGGGCGGCCAACCGCTGCGCGTCCGACATGCCGAGCTCGTCGCACTCCTCGTGGCTGGCGTGTCCGACCGCCCAGCGCTCGCACCAGTCGGCAACTCGGTCGAACAGCGCCTCGCGCTCGTCCTCCGTCAGCATCTTCGAGTCGCGGAGCTTGTACACGCGTCGATGCCGGGGGACGACGGCGGCACCGACCGTCAGCGGGCCGGCCCACGCTCCCCTGCCGACCTCGTCGACCCCGACCACCACCCGCTGGCCGGCATCCCACAGCTCACGCTCGACCCGGAGGGTGGGGGAAGCTCCCTTGAGCGCCTCGCGAAGGCGCGGCACGGTGGTGGCCACGGCGGCATCGTACCGGCTCGCCGAATCTTCACCGTGCACTTGTAGTCTGGCGAGGTTCGACCCAGCGCCCGAGAAGGAGTGACGCCATGAGTTTTCAGGGCCCGACCACGGCCGCCTGGTTCGAGCGAGCCAAGGGGTCACTCGTCAACGGGGTCTCGAGTCAGTTCCGTTACTGGGGCGATGACGACACCCTGGTCATCGACCGTGGCGAGGGCACCTACGTGTGGGACATGGACGGCCGCCGCTACCTCGACTACCAGCTCGGCTTCGGCCCGATCATCCTCGGCCACGGCCATCCGACGGTCGTGGCCGCCGTCCAGGAAGCCGCCGCCGACGGCACCACCTTCGCCATGACCTCCCGTCGAGAAGTCGAGGCAGCCGAGCGATTCACCGCTGCGCTGCCATGGGTCGACTCGTTCCGGTTCACCAACACCGGCACCGAGGCGACCATGCACGCCATCCGGCTCGCCAGGGCCCACACGGGCCGGGATCTCGTCCTCAAGTTCGAGGGGCAGTACCACGGCGTGCACGACTACGTGCTCTACACCACGGCCGGCTCTCCCGCCCATGCCCTCGGGTCCCGGCAGCGACCCGTGCCCTGGCAATCCTCCAGCGGGATCCCCGACGGAATCCGCGACTACATCCGGTTGCTGCCGTTCAACGACCTCGAGCTCGTCGAGCGCACCTTCCGGGATGCCGGCCATCTACTGGCCGCCGTCATCGTCGAGCCGATGCTCGGCAACGTCTTCGGGCTGGAGCCGGAGCCAGACTTCCTCCCCGGGCTGCGGAGCCTGTGCGACGAGCACGGCAGCCTCCTCATCTTCGACGAGGTGAAGACCGGGTTCCGCCTCGGCTTGGGAGGCGCCCAGGCCCACTTCGGCGTGACCCCCGACCTGGCGACCTACGCCAAGGCGATGGGCAACGGCTTCCCGGTGGCGGCGATCGCCGGGCTGTCCGGCCCGATGGACGCGTGGCGCGGCGGGGGAATCGCCCAGGCCGGGACGTACTCCGGGAACGGCGTGGCGGCCGCCGCCGCAGCAGCGACCTTGGACGAGCTGCGGGACGGCGATCACTACGAGCGGATCAACAAGGCCGGCACTGCGCTCATGGACGGACTGCGAGCGGTGTGCGCGGATGCCTCCGTCCCGGTGACCGTCACCGGCCATCCCGCCATGTTCTCGCTGTTCCTGTCGGACCAGCCGGTGCGGGAGTTCCGCGACTCCACCCATCACGACGCCGACCTCTACGGATCGGTGGTCGCCGGGATGATCCGGCGCGGGGTCATGCCGTGCCCCGATGCGCTCGAGCCCTGGTTCACGTGTAGCGCTCTCACCGACGACGACGTCGCCACGACGCTCAGCGTGTTCGAGGAGTCCCTCGGGGAGGCGCTCGGCCGGTGATCACCCGTGGCACGCTGACCATTCCCGAGACCACGACCGAGCGGAGGCCGGACAGCACGGCCGCCGAGATCGACTCGGCGCTCACCCGGCTCTCCGCCACCAGCGCCGATTGGGTCCACACGCCGATCGAGGACCGGATCGCGCTGATCCAGAGGCTTCGAGTCACCGTCGCCGACATCGCCGAGGAGTGGGTCGCAGCGGCCTGTGCGGCGAAAGGCCTCGACCCCGAGACACCAGCGGCCGGTGAGGAGTGGCAGGCGGGGCCATGGCTCATCCTCCGGAACCTCCGCCTGCTCGAGCGGAGTCTCCGCGACCTCGCGGCGGGCACGTCGCCACGGCTCCCCAAGAAGGTCCGCACGACGTCGCGCCGGGGACCCGGGGTCACCGTCGTGCCGACGTTCCCCACCGACGGCTGGGACCGGGTGTTGCTGGCAGGCATCTCGGCCGAGACGTGGCTGGATCCGTCCGTCGAGCCAGATGCCGTCGCCGGCACGCAGGCGGCCGCCTATCGCCACCCCCCAGAGCCGTCGGTCTGCGTCGTCCTCGGCGCCGGCAACGTGAGCTCGATCGCTCCGACCGACACGCTGTACAAGCTCTTCGTCGAGCTCCGCACCGTCCTCTTGAAGGTCAACCCGGTGAACGAGTACGTGGGCCCGCTCCTGGAGCGCGCCTTCGCACCGCTCGTCGAGGCCGGCGTGCTGGAGTTCGCCTACGGAGGTGTGGCGGTCGGGCAGGCCCTGACGACGCACGCGCTCGTCGATGCGATCCACATGACCGGCTCGGACAAGACCCACGACGCGATCGTGTTCGGCAGCGGTGCCGAGGGGGCGGCGCGCAAGGCGGACAACCAGGTCATCAATGATCGCCACATCACGTCGGAGCTGGGCAATGTGACGCCGGTCATCGTCGTGCCCGGACCGTGGACGGACAGCGACTTCAGCTACCAGCGGGATCACCTGGCGGTGATGCTGGCCAACAACGCAGGTTTCAACTGCATCGCCACCAGGGTGCTCGTCCAGCATCGACAGTGGGAACACCGTGACCGGTTGCTCGACGAGCTGACGTCGGCCTTCTCGGGGATCATCACGCGTGACGCCTATTACCCGGGTGCCGAGCAGCGGTACGAACGGTTCGTCGACGAGCATCCCGATGCCGCCCGGGTGGGGGTCAGGACCGACGCCAGGCTTCCCTGGACGATCATCCGAGACGTCGATCCCGCCGTGTCGGACGACGTGTGCTTCACGACCGAGGCGTTCACGTCCGTGCTCGCGGAAGTCGGCCTCGACGCCGCCGATCCCGTTGAGTTCCTCGACGCGGCCGTGGACTTCTGCAACGACCGCTTGTGGGGCACCCTCGGTGCCTCGATCCTCGTGCATCCGGGCTCGCCGCGCCGGGTCAGGAAGCGGGTCGAGAAGGCCATCGGCCAACTCCGGTACGGGACCGTCGCCGTGAACCAATGGTCGGCGCTGGGATTCGCCCTGATGTCGACACCGTGGGGTGGCGCCCCCGGTGCCACCCCAACCGACATCCAGTCGGGTGTCGGGTTCGTCCACAACACCTACATGCTGGATCACGTCCAGAAGACGGTCGTGCGAGGGCCGTGGCGAGTGCGGCCGAGGCCGGCCTACCTTCCGGGGCATCGTCGGGCGCATCGAGCGATGCGCGCCCTCACGCGATTCGAAGCGGCCCCCAGCGCACGGCGGCTGGCGCCGCTCCTGTCTCACTCCCTGCGCGGCTGACGCGGTTCTGTCACAACGGGCTCCTAGCGTGTCCACCATGCGAGTGCACGGGACACCAGGCGCCTCCGCCGACCGTCTTCAGCGACGCCGGCTCCGCCACCACGGACTGCTGGGATGGGGCGCGCTGCTCGTGACGGTCGCCCTGGTGGCGGTCGGCCAACCCATGGCGGCCGTGGTGCCCCTGGCCGTCGCGGCACTGCTCAGACGCCGCCTGCGTGGTCGGGCCATCGCCGCCGACCGGGGCGCCGACGCCGAGATCGAGGCGGCCCGGCGACTGCGACGCGTGAAGCCCACCGTCCTGCTGTTCGACGTGGACGTTCGCGGACGACGCTCCGACATCGACGCCGTGCTCCTCGGCCCGATGGCGACCACCGTCGAGGTGAAGGCGGCACGTGGCAGGCCACACTTCATGGATGACGGACGGTTGCGGGTGGGCGGCCGCTGGCTCCCGGGACGCCCGCTCGCCCAGGCGGCCTCGCACGCCGCCACCGTGGGCAGGGTGACGGCGCACCGCAACGACCGGGTCCATGTCGAGGCGGTGCTGTGCGTGACCGGGATGCGGGGTCGCCCGGTGATCGTCGAATACGGCGACACCGAGGTCTGGGTCACCAATCTGCGCCATCTGCGCCGGACCGTGCGTCGAATGCCCTCCTGCCTGGATCCTCGCGCGGCGCGTGAGATCGCCGCCAGTCTCCGTGGCGCCAAGAATGCTTCGCCGGCCGGCGGAGGGCCGGTACACTGACATCTGCTGGCACCAGGTGGCGGATGGGCTGAATGGAGACCCAACCGTGCGCAAATACGTGGGATACGCCGTCGGAGCGTTTCTCTTCTATCTGATGGTGCAATTCCCCGACGACGCCATCCGGCTGCTCTCGAACAGCCGTGACCTGTTGGGACGCATCGCCGAGCAGTCCTCCGAGTTCGTTCGAGGGACCTTCGGTACATGACCCTCGACTGGCGCCTGCCAGACGAGACCACCTATCTGGCGTTCAACGAGCGGCTGATCCTCTCTGCTCGGCTTCACCCCCTCATGGCCCTGCTGCCGTTCATCCGGGTGACCGGCCTCGCCTTCCTGGCGCTCTACGCACTGGCCTACTTGCAGGTGTGGGGGGCGCTGATCGTGCTGGCCGTGGTGGTGCAGTGGCTGCGCACCCGCGGAGTGACCGCCCACTTCTCGTTCTTCACCGTCTTCCTCGCCGTCCTGGCAGCGTTCTTCTTCACCGGGATCACGACCAACCTGGCCACCTTCGTCCTCACGACCATGGTCCTCGGGCTGTTCGTGGCGCTGTATCAACTGGTCGACTACCTCAATACGAAGCTGTTCCTCACCGACCGGCGCATCTTCCGCGTGTCCGGACTCCTCACTCGCCGGGTGGCGACGATGCCCCTCAAGGCGCTGACCGACATCCGCTACGACCAGACGACGCCGGGACGCCTCTTCAACTACGGGCACTTCTTCGTCGAGAGCGCCGGGCAACAACAGGCACTGTCGACGCTCCGTTTCGTGTCCCAGCCCCGCCGCTTCTACCGCATCGTCATGCAAGAGGCGCTGGAGGGCACGCTGCCGCCGGAGCACTACCTCGAGACCCTTCCCCCCAACCCGGGTGACGTCTAGCCGGAGCCGCAGCGGGCTCGCTCGTTCGCTCTTCGGCCCGCTAGTCGGGTCGTTCGAGCGAGAAGATGCTCCTCGTGTGGGTGTAGCGCGGTCCCCCCATGCGCCCGATGGCATCGAGTGCCACCTGATCGATCCGAGTTCCGTCGAGCAGCGACGGATCGATGTGGTAGCCGACGACCTCCCCGAAGACCACGCTCCCCTCCGTCGGAGCCCGGCCGGTTCGGACCACCTGGGTCACCCGGCACTCGAGGTTGGCCCTGGCCTCCGCCACCATGGGGGCGTCGACCACCGTGCCGCGAACCGCGGTCAGCCCCGCCAGCTCGAATTCGCTCACCTCGGGCGGTGCCGAGGCAGCGGTCTGGTTCATCGCCTCGCCGAGGTCGGCGGACACGATCGAACACGTGAACACCCCCGTCGCCTCCACGTTGGCCAGCGTGTCCTTGGGGTGGCCGTCTCGGAGCCCGGGCGAGAACATGACCGTCGGCGGGTAGCCGGACACGGCGTTGAAGAACGAGAACGGCGCCAGATTGTCGAGGCCGTCGGCACTCCGGGACCCCACCCAGCCGATCGGTCGCGGGACGATCAGCCCGAGGGCGAACTTGTGAGTGTCGACCGGTGCCAGCTGCTCGGTCGAGAAGAACTGCTTGTCGGTCATGGTCGTCGGCTCACGATCTGGTCAGGGGGTCTGCGCTCGGGCGAACTCCTCGACGTAGAACAACTCGGCGTCGTCGGTGTCGACCAGGAACTGGAGGGTCGCCCGGACGTCGTCTGGAGGGTAGATCCCCGGATCGGCGAGCAGCTCGATGTCGATGAACTGGCGCGCTTCGACGTTGGGCGACGCATGACCCGTGAAGTTGGCGAGGTCGGCGGCGTGGCGGGGTTCGAGCAGGAAGTCGATGAACGCGTGCGCCGTGCAGGGATGGGCGGCAGTGATGGGAATGGCGAGGTTGTCGACCCATGCCACCGCCCCCTCGCGGGGAATGAGGTAGCGATAGTCGTTCGAGTCGGACTCGAAGGCCCCGAAGAACACATCAGATCGGCCATGGGCGACGTCGAGCGCACCGTCAGCCAGGTCGCGGGCATAGCCGTCCGACTGGAACGACGACAGATTGGGGCGCACCGCAGCGACCAGGTCGGCGGCAGCGCGGATCTCGTCCCGATCCTCGGAGTTCGGCGAGAACCCGAGGTACATGAGGGCCGCGGCCATCGTCTGGCGGGGGTCGTCGAGCAGCGAGACCCTGCCGGCGAATCGTTCCACGACCCCCTCGTCGAAGATCAGCGCCCACGACGGTTCTTGGTCCTCGCCGACCACGTTGACGTTCACGCCGATGCCCACTGTCCCCCAGAGGTACGGCACGGAGTACTCGCCGTCCGGGTCGAACGGTCGCCGGTCGAACAGCGGATCGAGGTTGATGCGTCCGGGCAGCGCGATCGGGTCGAGCGGCAGCAGCAAGCCATCGCGGCGCATGATGTCGACCATGTAGTCCGACGGCACGATGACATCGAACTCGGCGGCCCTCGCCTGGATCTGCGAGAGCATCTCCTCGTTCGACTCGTAGGTGCGCTGCTCGACGGTGACCGCGTACCGGTCTTCGAACTTCCGGACGACCTCCTCCGGCAGGTACTCCGGCCAGTTGAAGAGGATCAGCGTGTCGCTGTCGGGGCCGCCCGAAGCGCACACGGGGGGCTCGGGTGCATCGATCGTGAGGTCATCCCCGCCACAGGCAGCGACGAGCGTCGCCACCGCCAGCAGGGCGGTCAACCACCGGAGCCAGAGTGGGTTCGGGCGCGTGTCGTCGTTCCGGGAGCCCATGTGAGGCCTCAACCGTGGCAGAGCACCGACCGCGGTTCAAGTTGGCGGGTGGCAGGCTGCGGCGGTGCCCGGCGCACCTCTCGACCCGCTGTAGCATCTCTCCTCGTGCCAGTGGAGAGTCCCACCCGGCCGAGTCTCTGGCTCGACGAGCTACCCACCCTGGAGCGGCGGCCGGCGCTGTCGTCCGACCTCGAGGCCGACGTGGCCATCGTCGGGGGTGGCTTCTCGGGCCTGTGGACCGCCTATTACCTGCTCCAACACGATCCCGGCCTCGATGTCGTCGTGTTGGAGGCCGAATACGCCGGCTTCGGTGCCAGCGGCCGCAATGGAGGCTGGGTCACCTCGGGGATGTCGCTCAGCCCGGCGACGCTGGCGGACCGGTACGGAGCAGACGGCGCCCGCACCGTGATCGATGCCATGCGCGAGGCGGTGGACGAAGTGGGGAGGGTGGCCTCGCTCGAGGGGATCGACTGCGATTACCGGCCCACGGGCATCCTCCTCCTGGCACGGGGCGACTGGCAGGTGCCCTCACTGCGGTCGTCGATGGACGCGCTCCGCCACCTCGGTCGTCACGAGGGAGTGCGCTGGCTCGAGACCGACGAAGCCATGAAGGCCGTCAATGCGACATTGGTCCGGGCCGCCATCCACAATCGCTACGGGGCAGCGGTGCAACCCGCCAAGTTGGCCAGAGGTTTGGCCGCGGTCATCGAGCGCCGAGGCGCTCGGCTCTACGAGAGCACCCCGGCCCTCGACGTGATCGGGGGAGCGGGCGGACGACGCCCGAGCGTCGTCACGCAGGGCGGCACGGTCCGTGCGGAGTCGGTCGTGATCGCCACCGAGGCCTGGACGGCCCGCCTCCCCCGCCGTCGGAGACGCGTTCTGCCGGTGTACTCGCTGATCGTGGCCACCGAGCCGATCGCCGCCGATCGCTGGGAGCGGATCGGCTGGGCGGGACGTGAATCGGTGGCTTCCTACCCGCTCACGGTCGACTATCTGACCCGGACCCCCGACGACCGGATCCTCTTCGGTGGTCGCGGGGCCCCGTATCACTTCGGCTCGCAGATCCGTCCCGACTTCGACCGTCACGCGCCGACCCACGATCGACTCCGCCGCTCGGTGGCCGAGTGGTGGCCGCACCTCTCTGACGTCGAATTCACCCACGCCTGGGGCGGGCCACTGGCGATCACCCGTGACTTCACGCCGAACCTCGGGTTCGACCCCTCGACGGGGATCGCGACCGCGTTCGGATATGCCGGTCAGGGGGTGGCGGCCACCAACCTGGCGGGCCGCCATGTGGCTGCCGTGGTGGCGGGCGGCAACGGCGGCCCTCCGGGCGTCCCGGTGTTCGGGCATCGTTCGCGCAGCTGGGAACCTGAGCCCCTGCGCTGGCTCGGCGCCCGCTACGTCCAGGCGGCCTTCGAGCGCCTCGACCGGCGGGCCGCCCGGACCGGGGTCGCTCCGAGCGGACGCTCGCTCGCCGAGCGGATGTTCGACCACTGATGCGTGCGTCCGCCGCGTTCGTGAGCTTCCTGCTCATCGCCGCTGCGTGCGGAGCGTCCGGCGCCGGCAGCGATGCCGGCACGGCCACCACCACGACCGCAGCCGCGATCGCCAGCGCGACGACCGCGCCACCGTCCACGACCACGACGAGCACGACCCTCCTTCCTTCCACCACCACGATGCCCACCACGACTACGACCACGACCACGGTGCCTCGTCCGGTGATCGACCCCGACCCGAAGCAGCGGATCGTGATTCACGGCACCGGCGACGTCGCACTCGATCCTGGCTACGTCGTCACCTTGCGGACCGAGGGCTACGACTACGCGTGGTCGGGCCTCGAGGGTCTGTTCGTCAACGACGACCTGACCGTGATCAACATGGAATGTGCGGTGTCGGAGCTCGGCGCTCCGATCCCCAAGGCCTTCAACTTCCGCTGCGACCCGGAGGCCCTGCCGGCGGCTCGGGCGGCGGGTGTGGACGTGGCCAACCTCGCCAACAACCATGGACTCGACTACGGGCGGGAAGCGCTCCTCGACTCGATCGTCAACCTGGCCGCGGCCGACATCCTCCCGGTTGGCGCCGGTGCCGACTACGACGAGGCGTACACGCCAGCCATCGTCGAGGTGAAGGGATGGACGATCGCCGTGCTGGGCTTCGGCGGGGTGCTCAACACGCGATCGTGGCTGGCCACGGACGATCGGCCGGGCATCGCCAGCGGGGACGACACCGAGGACATGGTGGCGGCGGTGGAGCGAGCCGCCGCGATCGCCGACTTGGTCGTCGTGACGGTGCACTGGGGGCGTGAGTTGGACCGGACCCCGCGAGCCGACGACATCGAGCGGGCGGAGGCGATGGTCGCGGCCGGCGCCGACATCATCTTCGGGCACCACCAGCATCGTTTGAACCCGCTGGGCTGGGTCGACGGCAAGCCGGTGGCCTGGGGCCTGGGCAACTTCGTCTGGCCCCGCCTCAGCGTCCCGAGTGCCACGACGGCCGTGGCGAGGGTGATCGTCGAGCCCGACGGCACGATGGGCGCCTGCCTGATCCCGGTCGAGATCGTCCGCTCCGGTCATCCGTCCTTCTCCGGTGAGCCACCGGGCTACTGCGTCCCGCTCTACGACGGTGAGCCGTGGTCGGGCACCGACACGTCCCGTGTCGAGTGACGGCTGGAGACCGGACGAGGCGCTCGCTCTGGCCAGATCCTCCCTCGCTGCGGTCGCCGATCCGGACAAGGCCGAGCCGATGGCTGCCTACATGAAGCACATCGCTCCGTTCTACGGAGTACCGAAGCCGCAGCGGGTGCCGATTCAGCGCACCCTCATCGAGCGGTTTCCGGTCGAGAGTCAGGTGGACTACGAGGAGCTGGTGGCGGCCCTCTGGGCCGACCGGGAACGAGAGATGAAGTACCTGGCGCTGGGCGTCGCCCGCCGCTGGTCGGCCTTCCACACGGTCGAGTCGTTGCCGCTCTACGAACGCCTGGTGATCGAGGGAGCATGGTGGGACGTGGTCGACGAGATCGCCATCAACCTGGTCGGTCCGGCCGTGCGCTCGGATCCGCGCCAGGGGTGGCAGACGGTCGATCGCTGGTCGGCTGATGACGACCTCTGGCTCCGCAGGACGGCCATCCTGTGCCAGCTGAAGTGGCAGGAGGAGACCGACGAGCAGCGCTTGTTCGCCTACTGCGAAGCGCAGCTGGACGACACCGAGTTCTTCATCCGCAAGGCGATCGGTTGGGCGCTCCGGGCCCACGCGCGCACCGACCCTGAGGCGGTTCGCACGTTCCTTCGCACTCATCGTGAGCGGCTGTCCGGCTTGACGATGCGCGAGGCGACCAAGCACATCGGACCGGTGTGAACGCCCTCAGACCTCGACGCCGTAGGTCGACTTGTGAAGCTCGGCCGCCGAACTCATCCAGTCGTCGCGGCGGATCCGGCCCCGCAGCGTGTCCAGCGCCTCCTCGACGACATCGATATCGGTCTCGGTGAGGTTGGCGATCTGGCGGTAGCTCGTCAGGCCGAGGTCTTTGAGGTGCCCCTCGATCACCTTGCCGATGCCCTTGATCCGGGTCAGATCGTCATTCGGCACGTCATCCGACCCGGCGGTGCGGGCGACGACCTCCTCGATCCCGTCGAGGTGCCCGGCGTCGCCGTTCTGGTGCGCCACCGCCGCGGCAGTGACCTCCTCGTCCGGAGCCGGGGTCGGGTCCGGCGGCTGCGGCTCGACCGGCTCCTGCGGCGGCCGAGATGGCGTGGGTGTCGTCGTCGTCGGGCGCAGGGTCGGCCGCCTGCGCTCAGCGGCGTCGGCAGTGGGTGACGGGCGACGCTCGACCACCTCGTCGTGACCGGCGCTCTCGGCTTCGGCGAGTCGCGCCTCGAGGGCGGCCAGGAGATGCTCCTGGCTCTCGTGCTCGCGCTTCTGGGCGGCGATGACGCTGTTGCGCTCCTCGAGCAGGCCCCGCAACGTCACGGCTTCGGCCTCGGCGTCGGACATCCGCCGCAAGGTCGCCCGCATCTGTTGCTCGTACCGCTCGGTGGTGGTGCGTGAGGCCCGCAAGGCCCCGAACGACCACCCGACGACGACACCGACGATCGCTGCGAGGGCCAGCAGGCCCGTCGCCTCGATGAACAACTCGCTGAATCCGCTCATGGCGTGTCCCGCACGGTGACCGAATCGACCCCGGAGAGCCGGGCGACGTTCGCCCGCTGTTGCTCCGACACATTCCCGATCAGCGTGACGTCGCGCCCGTCGACCTCGATGCCGATCGACTCGTCGGTGGCGCCGATCGTCCGGGACACCTCGACGGCGAGGTCGCCTTGGACCGTGCGGGCGGTTGCCCATCCGCCGATCACGACCAGTGCCGCGAGCGCGCCAGACAGGAGAGCCGTACGGCGCCCGCGCGTGCGTCGTTGTGCGAGGAGTGCAACGGTCATGGTGCTCCCTGCAGCATCCAGAGCCATAGATTAGGCGTTTCCCCAGGTGGGGGGAATCGCATCCTTGCAGGGCCGACGCGGTTCGCCGGCCTCACGGATTCAGCGCAACGCTCTCCATCGCCGGGAAGAACACGGTGTCGAGCAGGGTGTCCCGCTCCCGCGGGTCCGAGACGAGCACCACGCTGATGGTGCTCGAGGCGTCTTCGTAGATGGCGATGTCGAGCTGCACGCCCCGGGCCTCCTCGGCAAACCGCCGCCAGGTTCGGCCGTCGACGGCGACCGAGTCGATCTCGTCGATCTCGCCGTCGTCGGTGAGCTGTCCGGCGATGGAGTTGACGATGAGCGTGCCGAGGCCGGGCTGGGATGCCCCTTGCACGATCAGCGCGGTCGGATCCGTGTTGCTCGTCGAGCGGTAGAACGTTCCGAGCGTGAGATCCTCCCAGTCGGACGGCACGAGCACGGTCAGGAGCTCGCCGAGCATCTCGATCTCGGTCTCCTGGAGGGTGACCTCCCCGGGAGCGCCGAGCACCCTGAAGCTCGCCGGGGGCATCGTCTCCACGCAGGAGGCGTCGATGGGACCGGCCGGATCGTCCAGGAACGACAGCGTGATCGAGAGCGGGCATCCATCCCCGGTGGCGACGCCGTGGCCGAGCCCCGGGTACTCGACGAAGGTGGCATTGGCGAGCCGTTCGGCGACCGCCTCGCCGAACGCCGGCGGTGTGATCGGGTCGTACTGGCCGGCGACCACCAGCGTCGGGATGTCGCTCACGACGGGCAGCGCCTCGATCGGGTCCCCCACCCCGGCATTCCACTGCTCGCAGAACTCGAAGGCATAGGAGGACTGGGTGAAGGCGCCGTCGACCAGGCTCGCCAGGCGGGGGAACTCGTCGACGACCGACTCGGCGGCGGCGGGATCACCGTATGGCACCTCTTCGTGGCACTGGACGGAGAAGTTCTGGCCGATGGCGAAGAACTCCTGGTTCGCCAGCAACAACGACAGCAGCAACTCGGCCTTGAGCGTGCTGCCGTCCGCCAGATCTTGCAGCATCTGCGGCACGTCGGCGAAGAGGTCTTCGGAGTAGAGCGCTTGGAAGACGAGGTCCAGCACCGTGTCGCCGTCGATGACGGCGTCGTAGCGGTCGAGTGTGAAGAGATCGGTGACGACTGCGGAGGCCGGCTCCGCGTTCAGCGTGTCGACCACGTCGAACAGCAACTCCTCCAGGTCGCCGAACGCTTCCTGACAGGTTTCTTGGGCCGCGCATCCGGCGTACAACTCGTCGAGTGCCCGATCGGCCGTCCCGAGGATGCTCGACACTCCATCGACTTCGGGCGGATAGGTCGAGTCGAGGATCACGCTCCGCACGCCCTCGGGGTGGTCTCGCATCACCGTCAGCGCCAGGCGGGTTCCGTATGACACGCCGTAGAGATCCCATTCATCGACCCCCAGCGCCCTGCGAAGGTCGGCGACGTCGGAAGCCGACGCGGCGCTGTTGTACTGCGACAGATCGATGCCGGCTGCCTGCCACCGCTCCACACACGGCTGGAGGGCATCCAGGCGGAGCGGGATCAGCTCCTCGGTCGGGACGACCTCGTCGAGCAGCTCGAACCCGAGGTCGACCAACTCCTGACAGCCGAGGGCGGGCTCGGAGAACCCGGTGCCGCGCTGGTCGAAGAGGATCAACTCCCGGCTCTCGTTGAGATCACGGAAGATGGGCTCGTAGGCGAAGCCGATGGCCTCGAGGATCTCACCGCCCGGGCCGCCTTCCAAGTACACCAGCGGCGGTGCGGTGGCATTGTCGTTGCGAGCGGGGAACCGAGCCACAGCGAGGGTCACCGAGGCTCCGTCCGGATCCTCGCGATTCTCAGGGACGGTCACCGTCCCGCAGATCGGCGAGGTCCCATCGGGGGCGTCGAATGGGCACCGGCCAGGATCGAACATCGGCCCTTCGGTCTCCCCAGGCTCGACGACCGACGATGCCGTCGAGGCCTCCGTCGACGTCACCGAGGGGAGCGCCAACCCGGAGGTGGGAGTGGTGTCGTCCGCCGGGGCACTGGAGCACGCTCCCGCAACGAGGGCGGCAACGACGATGAGCGCTCTGGCGGTGGTTGGCATGGGCCCTCTTCTCGGCGGCGTGACCCTGGACGATCCATCGGCCCGTCGCCGATGCGCCCAGGATGGTATCGGCGGATCAGAACGACGAGAAAAGCAGAACGCGGGCCGGTCTCAGCCGGGCGGCCACGACAGCGCCCGGCCACCCAGCACGTGGAAGTGAAGGTGGTCGACGCTCTGTCCTCCATCGCTGCCGATGTTGGTGACGACCCGGTAGCCGTCTTCGGCGAGCCCTTCCGACCGCGCCACCTGCGCGCACACCGACAGCAGGTGGCCGAGGAGCTCGCCGTCGCTCTCCACGGCTTCAGCCAGGCTGCGGATCGGTCGGCGCGGGATCACCAACACATGGACGGGCGCCTGTGGATTGATGTCGCGAAAGGCGATGGCGAGGTCGTCTTCGTGGACGATGTCTGCCGGGATCTCTCCCCGCAGGATCGCCCCGAAGATCGTGTCCTCACTCACGACCGAGCGCCGCCTTCCAGTCCTCCACGCTCATCTCTTCGGCCTCGTCGACGAGCATGACCGGGATCGTGCCATCGATGCGATACCGCAGCCGGGTGTCGGGGTCGGTCGACACCAGAGCTCCGTCGACCTCGACGAGGGGAGCATGGCTGACGGGGCAGACGAGGATTTCGAGCAGTGCGGGATCGATGGCCATGGCGGCAGTATCGCAGGCCGGGGTCAGGCGAGCAGCGCTTCTTCGAACGGGAAGGCGGACAGCACTTCGACGCCCTGACCGGTGATGAGCACCTGCTCCTCCAGTTTGACGCCCTCTTTCCCGCCGTCCTCGCCGATGTAGCTCTCGACGCACAACGTCATCCCGGCCTCGATCACCCCGTCGTAACCGGATTCGTCGAAGTCGGCGCGGTGGTACAGGTAGGGGTACTCGCCGGTCATGCCCACCCCGTGGGCGCTCAGGTAGTAGCGATTGGCGAAGAACCGATCCGGGATCTCCCAGGCGGCGTCGGCGTACTCACGGAACGTGAGACCGGGACGAAGGATGCCGATGTTGTGCTGCACCTGCTCGTGGGCGACCCGGTACAGCTCACGTTGCTCGGCGGTGGGCGAGTCGGGCCCGGCATGGAATGTGCGTGAGAAGTCGGCGTAGTACCCGTGCCGCCCGACCACATCGGTGTCGAGGGCGATCAGCTCGTTGGCGCCGATCATGCGCGAGCTGGACTC
>JBPEXB010000488.1:0-9360 GCA_052032125.1 Acidimicrobiia bacterium | reverse complement strand
GATCAGGAAGCGGCAATGGCCCAGGGCATCTCGGCGGGTCGGATCTTCGCCCTCGCCTGGGCGATCGGCGCGGCGCTCGCCGCCATCGGCGGGATCTTCGGGGCGGTTGCGCCTCGCGGTTTCGGCGTCAACCAGACCACCCCGTTCGTGGCGCTGCGGGCGTTCCCGGCCATCATCATCGGCGGCCTCGACTCGATCGTCGGCGCCGTGGTGGGCGGGTTCATGGTCGGGATCGTCGAGGTCCTGGCAGGCCACTACCTGTCGCAGTGGACCGATGCGCTCGGCATCGGTTTCTCCAACATCGTGCCCTACGTGCTGATGATGGGCTTCCTGCTCATCAAGCCGTACGGGTTGTTCGGAACCGAGGAGATCCGCCGGGTATGAGGGGCAGGCCGAACCTCTACGTCGCCTACGAGGACGAGCAGCGGATCCTCCCGACGATGACCCAGCGCGTCATGATGGCGCTCCTGATCGTGGTGGCGATCTCGCTGCCGTTCCGGCTCGTCCCGGGTCTGAAGTTCCTCGGCTCGTCCGGGTGGCTCCAGATCCTCAACGTGACGATGGTCTTCCTGGTGGCGGCGTTGGGCCTGAACATCCTCGTGGGCATCGCCGGCCAGGTCTCGCTCGGCCACGCCTTCTTCATGGGCGTCGGCGCCTACGTCACGGCCGTGCTGGCGGGCTCGCCGACCCAGGCACTGTGGGGTCTGGAACTGCCCCTGTGGGTGGCGCTGCCGGTGGCGGGGTTGGTGGCTGCGGCGATCGGCATCATCGTCGCCCCGACCGCGGTTCGGGTGCGAGGGCTCTATCTCGCCATCGTGACGCTCGGGCTGGTCTTCATCGGCCAGCACATCTTCCGCAACTGGAACCAGGTGACCGGCGTGCCCGAGCTGGGCCGCGACTGGGGACCGCTGCAGCTGGCGCTGTGGGACATCGACGGTCCGGCGATCCGCTTCGACGCCGACGGCGAGTGGTTCGGCATCTTCATCTCGTCGGAGGGCAAGGCCTTCATCTTCCTGCTGGTGGTGACCGCCCTCTTCGTGCTGGCGGCCAAGAACCTGGCCCGTTCCCGGCTCGGCCGCTCGTTCGCTGCCATCCGCGACCGGGACATCGCCGCCGAGGTGATGGGCGTCAGCGAGGTCAAGGCGAAGACCCAGGCGTTCGCGATCTCGTCGTTCTTCGCCGGAGTCGGCGGAGCCCTCTACGCCACCGTGATCGGTTCGCTGCAACCGGAGATCTGGAATCTGTTCCTGTCGGTCGAGTTCGTCGCCATCATCCTCATCGGCGGGGCGGGAACGACCTCGGGGACGGTCATGGGCGCGATCTTCGTGCAGACGTTGCCGCGCATCGTCGAGAACACCACCGAGTTCCTGACTGCCCAGGTCGAGGAGGGTGGCTTCTTGTCGCCCCTCGCCGATCTCGTCATCAGGACCGAGGGGTCGGATTTCGGCCTCATCTCGACCGTCAACAACGGGCCGGGATTGAGCGTCGCACAGACCAACGCGATGCTGTTCGGCCTGTTGATCGCCGTATTCTTGATCTTCGAGCCGCTGGGTCTCTATGGGATCTGGCTGCGCATCCGCAACTATTGGAAGGGTTGGCCCTTCACCTATTAGGAGGGCCGGCGGGTGGCCACTGCGCCGCCCGTCACCATGGAGGAAAGGAACAAGATGAGACCATTCAAGAAACTGGTCTTGCTGCTGGCGGTGTTGTCGCTGGTTGCTGCAGCCTGTGGGAGCGACGAGGGCACGGACGACACCGATGCCACGACCGCCGCCACCACGGCTGCCACCACGGCGGCGACCACCGCCGCCACGACCACGGCCACCACGGCGGGTACGACGACCACGGTCGGCGATCCGGCAGACGAGATCATGACCGACATCGGCGTGGACGACGACGAGATCCGGATCGGCATCCTGGCCGACCTGACCGGCGTCTTCTCCGGCCTGACGGTCGACATCGTCGACGCCCAGCTGGCCTATTGGGACATCGTGAACGCCAACGGCGGCATCGCCGGTCGGCAGGTCGTTCCCCTCGTGGAAGACACGGTCTACATGGTCGATCTGCACGAGGAGAAGTACAAGGAGATCGTCGACGACGTCGTGGCATTCTCGAACTCGACGGGCTCCCCGCACACCGCGGGCATCCTCGACGACCTGGCCACGGACAACGTCCTGGCGATCCCGCTGAGCTGGTACTCCGGCTGGGCGGACCCGGAGTTCGACGGCGGTCTCACCTTCGAGCAGGGCACCAACTACTGCCTCGAGGGCATGAACGTGGTCGAGTGGCTGACCGAGACGCATGAGGCCGAGAACGGGGAACTCCCGACGCTCGCCATCGTCACCCGTCCGGGCGACTACGGCGAGGACTCGGCAGCGGGCGCTCGCTACGCCGCCGAGCAGCTCGGCGTCGACATCGTCTACGACGGCATCGGCGACATCGTGCGTGACTCGGCCGGGAACTTCGACCCGACGTCGATCGTGTCCCAGATCCTGACCAACCAGCCCGACTGGGTGTTCTTCACCGGCTCGCCGTCCGAGACGGCACCGGTGGTGGGCGGTGTGGCCTCGCAGGGCTTCACCCCGAACTGGACGGGTGCGGGCCCGAGCTACGACTTCCGCCTGCTCGACAGCGCGGTCGGCGAGCTCCTGAGCGGGTTCTTCTGGCACACGAACTACTACGTGCCGTGGGGCACCGACGTGCCGGGCATGGCTGAGATCCAGTCCGCCCTCACGGAGGCCTACCCGGACCGCCGTCCGTCCGACGCATTCGTCATCGGATGGACCGAGGCACGGCAGATGGAGCAGATCCTCCGCCTGGCGGCCGCCAACGGCGACATGACCCGTCAGGGTGTCATCGACGCTGCCAACTCGATCGAGCTGATCGAGCTGGACGGGGCCGGGCCGGACCTGAACTACCGCGGCGCGCCGAACGACTACGTGATCCGCGAGACCAGCATCTTCAAGCCGAACATCGTTCGGTACATGGAGGCTGGTGGCGCCGAGCAGCAGCTGTCCACGGCTCCCGATGGCGGGACGACCGGTTCCGACCTGGTCGTGGGCAACTACACCGGCGACCTCGCCGCGAACTTCCAGTTCGACGGCGCCTGCTGGACACAGGAGGAAGGCGACCGCATCAGCGGCGGCGGCTGATCACCAACGACTGAGGAACACGCCCCGGGGAGCGACGCTCCCCGGGGCGCTCCTCCCGACGAAGGACGCGAGATGCTCGAAGTAGCCAACCTGGAAGTCGTCTACAACGACGTCATCCTGGTGCTGCGCGGCATCTCGCTCAGGGTCGAGCAGGGCGAGATCGTCGCCCTGCTCGGCAGCAACGGCGCCGGCAAGACCACCGTCGTGCGAGCGGTGACGGGCCTGCTCGACGTCCACGAGGGTGACGTGACGAAGGGCGCCATCGTCTTCAAGGGCGATGAGATCGAGAAGATGAAACCCTCCGAGATCGTCCGCAAGGGCATCTCGCAGGTCATGGAGGGACGGCGAATCTTCGCCGAGATGACCGTCGACGAGAACCTGAGGACCGGCGGCTACACCAACAAGAGCCGGGCGTCCGTGGGCTCGTCCTACGACCGGGTCATGGAGCTGTTCCCGGTGCTGGCGGATCGTCGCAAGGCCACCGCCGGGTACCTCTCCGGTGGCGAGCAGCAGATGCTGGCGATGGGCAGGGCGCTCATGGCCGATCCCGACCTGTTGATCCTCGACGAGCCGTCGCTCGGCCTGGCGCCGATGCTCGTCCAGCAGGTGCGAGACATCATCGCCGACATCAACAAGCAGGGTGTGAGCGTGCTGCTGATCGAGCAGAACGCCAACATGGCCCTCTCCATCGCCAACCGGGGCTACATCATGGAGACCGGCAAGATGGTGATGGACGGCTCACCCGAGAAGCTGCTGAAGGACGAGGACGTCCAGGAGTTCTACCTCGGCCTCCACGAAGAAGGCGGCAAGTCCTTCCGCGACGTGAAGCATTACAAGAGGAGGAAACGGTGGCTGAGTTGAGCACCCGACCCTCACCCACCGCGAGTACCGAGTACCGAGTACCGAGTACTGAGTACTCCGCCTCCAGCGAAGCTGGAGGCGCCTGATGTCCACTCGCAGGATCCGGACCCTCGAGAGCTGGGCCACGCAACGAGAGCGGGGCGATTACGACCACCTGCTGGTGGTGGACGACATCAGCCTGAGTTTCAAGGGCCTCAACGCCCTGACCGATGTGAGCTTCCACGTCGACGACGGCGAGTTGTTCGCGCTGATCGGTCCCAACGGAGCCGGCAAGACGTCGATCTTCAACTGCCTCAACGGCGTGTACGTGCCGCAGAAGGGCGACATCCGCTGGGAGGGTGAGAGCATCCTCGGCGGCCGACCCGACAAGATCGCCGCGCTCGGACTGGCCCGCACGTTCCAGAACATCGAGCTGTTCGCCCACATGACGGTGCTCGAGAACCTGATGACCGGACGCCACATCCGGATGTCGAGCGGGCCGCTGTCGAACATGATCTACTTCGGCGCCACCAAGCGCGAAGAGCTCGAGAACCGCGAGTTCATCGAGGCGATCATCGACCTCCTGGAGATCGAGCAGTGGCGCAAGTACCCGGTCGCCCTGCTTCCCTACGGGATCCAGAAGCGAGTCGAGCTCGGCAGGGCCCTCGCCATGGAGCCACGCCTGCTGCTGCTGGACGAGCCGGTGGCGGGCATGAACCTCGAGGAGACCGAGGACATGGCGCGGTTCATCCTCGACATCCGCGAGGAGCTCGGCATCAGCATGATCCTGGTGGAGCACGACATGGGCCTCGTGATGGACATCGCCGACCGGGTGATGGTGCTCGACTTCGGGCGCAAGATCGCCGAGGGCCTCCCCGCCGACGTGCAGTCCAACCCCGACGTCATCAAGGCCTACCTCGGCGAAGCCAGCTGAGCAGCCCGGTCGGACCAGGTCCGCCCGACAGGCCGAGCGCGGTTCGTCCGCCACAGCCTCGACCAGACGACCAGAATGGCGCCATGCGGCGATGGGCGGGATTCGCAAGGGTGGGTGTCTTCGTGCTCGCCGTGGCTCTCGCCTTCTCGTCAGCACCGGTCATCAGCTTCTCCGGCGACCACGGGCCCGAGACGGACCACGATCCGGCTGCGCCCGTCGAGGTCTTTCCCTACGAGCTCCCCGCCGGCATGTGCAGGCCGATCACCATCGACGATGTGCTGGCTGCCGAGGCGCTGGTGGAGCCAGACCTCGCAGAGGAGACGGAGCTCGCCGAGGAGGCGGCGGCGCCGGCCGCCGAGTGTGACACCTACACCTATCCGATGGTGTTCCCGGTCGATGGCTGGGCCTGGATCTCCTCGCCGTTCGGTGCGCTGCGCGCCGGAGGCGCGCGACGCCACCTGGGCGTCGACGTCATGGCCGACAAGATGGCCAGGGTGGTGGCGGTGGCGGACGGCGTGGTGGCCTGGATCGCCGACGGCACCGACGACACCTGGTGCTGCTCGATCCAGATCACCCACGAGGACGGCTGGCACAGCGTCTACATCCATCTCAACAACGACACGAGCGGCACCGACGACGGCCTCGGCACCGGTATCGCCCTGGGCCTCCAGCCAGGCGACCCGGTGGTGGCCGGCCAGGTGATCGGCTACGTCGGTGACAGCGGCAATGCCGAGCCGACGCCCCCGCACCTGCACTTCGAGCTCCACCGGCCCGACGGGGTGCCGGTCGACGCCGCCGCCAGCCTGCTGGCAGCCCTCGGCGTGGTGCCTCGCACCGACCCGATGACCGGCATGTCGACCTTGTTCGCCGCCACCACGGGGAGCGCACCGTCCGGTGCCTTCCGGGACGACGACGGGCTGGCGTCGGCACGCTGGATCGACCTGCTCGCCTCCCGGGGCCTGGTGGGCGCTTGTGACGAGGCAGGAGCGGACTTCTGCCCCAACGACGCATTGAGCGCTGCGCGGGCGCTGCTGTGGCTCGAGCGGGCGGGCATGACCGTGACCTCCATCGACTACGGGTCTGGTTCCTCCTCGCTCGTGGCGCTGGTCGAGAGGGCCTGGTCGTCTGGCACGGCCTCGAGCCATGGCCTCGGCTGCGGAACCCATCGACTGTGCGCAGACGACTCGATCACCATCGGCGAGGCGCTGGCGCTGATCGCCGAGGCGTTCGACTTGGAGCCGACCCACCGCACGCAACTCCATCACGACCGGGACTCGGTGTTCGCAGCATCGATTCGCGCCGCCGTCAACGCGGGTGTG
The DNA here is from genome assembly GCA_052032125.1 of Acidimicrobiia bacterium. Taxonomy (GTDB): domain Bacteria; phylum Actinomycetota; class Acidimicrobiia; order Spongiisociales; family Spongiisociaceae; genus JBPEXB01. The sequence continues at coordinate 3,115 of JBPEXB010000488.1, read as the reverse complement.
GTCGATCTGTGCGCCGCCCCGGCGGCGACGACGCTCGCTCCCGACCGTCCGGCCACCCGCGCCTGGTTCGCCGCCATCCTGGCCAGGGCCCTGACCGAGGTCGCCCCGCAGGAGTGCTCCTCACTCGAGTGACGCCGGCCGAATGAGCTGACTGACCTGGGAACAGCGGCCGATCGGCGCTCTGTCTCTCGCTTCATCGATCTTGAACTTCGATCTTCAATTTCGTAAGTTGAACTAAAGATATTTCAAGTCTTGGTCGATGGAGTGAGCATGACAGCACCACAGCTCGCCGTGGAACGGCACTGGATCGACGGTCTCGACGACGAGGACCTGGCCTTCCTGAAGCGGTTCCTGCTGGCTTCCGGGACCCTCAAGGACCTGGCGCGGGAGTACGGGATCTCGTACCCGACGGTCCGCTTGCGGCTGGATCGGCTGATCCAGAAGGTCGAACTGCTCGATGCCCATCGAGGCGACTCGCCGTTCGAGAGCCGGCTGCGAATGCTCTTCGCCGACGGCCGCATCGACGAGCCCACGTTTCGGGTGCTGTTGGAGTCCTATCGGGAGGAGAACGATCATGCGTAGGGCGCTCGTGACAGCGGTGTTCGCTCTGGCCTTGGCCGCCTGTGGTGGCCAGGACCTGGAGACCGTGGAATGGGACGCGACCGTCCCGCTCAGCGGTGTCGTGGGCACGGAAGGGAAGGTCGTGATCTCCGGTCCAGGCACCTTCCCGTTGACGGTCATCCGCGGGCCGCAGATCCCCGACGGGGTGCAGTCCTACACGCTGCTCGCCCCGATCAGCTACGCCGATGTGGAAGGTGTCGGGTATCTCGAGATGTGGTCGGTGTTCGCCGACGGCTCGCGCTACTTCACCCGCACGCTGGCCGAGGAGGGCGGCCTGCAGGCGCTCTCGGGCACCGGCGAGCGCACGGCCACGCTGCCCTTCGACTTCACGGGATCGGCTTCTCCACCGCTGGCGCTGGAGATCGGAGTCGTGGTGCCGGCCGGGGGGACGGTGGTCGTCGATGATCTGCGCCTCGTCCCGGGCCTGACCCTCGACCCCGCCAGCGCCGGAGGCTGGTGGGACGAGACCACCGGCGGGATCGTGGGGGCGGTGCTGGGCACCACGCTCGGACTGCTGGGAGCAGCCCTCGGCGTCCTTTCTTCCCGCGGCAAGATGACCGCCGCCCGCCGGGTGGCGACCGTCGGCGGTGTGATCGGTGTCGTGTCCCTGGTGATGGCCGCCTGGGCGTGGCTCAACGGCCAGCCGTACGCGGTCGTGTATCCGCTGTTCTTGGTGGGGGCCATGGGGGGCGGCCTGTCGGCGCTGGCGGCCTTCTCGATCCGGCGCCGGATCGAGCACGAGGAGCTCCGTCGGATCCGGGCAGCCGACCTGGTCGGCTGAGCGTCAATCCGGCCGGTTGGTGAGCCGCCAGGCCAACGGCATCAAGCCGGCCGCGATCAGGATCTTGACGGTGTCGCCGATCAGGAACGGGGCCATGCCCTTCTCGACGCCGGTGGCCAGATCCCACGAGAACGTGCGCATCAACCACGCCACCCCGAGCAGGTAGATCACCAGGTTCCCCGTCAAGAAGGCGCCGACGGACGTCGCCAGGTGCCGGTCCTGCTTGCGCTCGGCGAGTGCTCCGACGAGGTAGGCGGCGGCGACGAACCCGACCAGATAGCCGGCGGTGGCGCCCGTGGCCGCCTCCCAGCCGCCTGCGCCGTCGGCATAGAACGGAAGGCCGACCGCCCCCATGCCGACGTAGAGCACCTGCGAGGCAGCCCCGGCGCGAGATCCCAGCACGGCACCCGTGAGCAGCACGGCGAAGGTCTGGCCGGTGATCGGAACGGGGGTGAATCCGAGCGGGATCGAGATCTGTGCGGCCAGCGCGGTCAGCAACGCGAAGCCGACGACGAGCGTTGCAGTGATGATTCGCCGCTGTGGCAGGATGCGAGCCGAAAGGACCGCAGGTGCGTACATCGAGAGTGCCTCCAGGGTGGTGCAGCGTGATGGTAGATCGAGCGGTCCGGCCCCGGCGCCTGCCGACGCTGCTGCTGGTGCTGGTCCTGGCGGCGTCCGCCTGCACCGTCGAGGCCGATCCGACGGACCCCACCGACGACCCCACGACCACCACCACGGAGGCCACGACGACCACCGTCGTCCCACCTCCCGAGGTGGACGTGGGCGTCGACCTCGAGGCAGGTGTCGTGCGACTGGCCGTGGTCGGGGACGTGTCGGACGACCTGTGGGCGGGCCATTTCGCCTACTGGGACTCGGTGAACCAGGAGCTGGGCGGTGTCGGGGGGCGCTTCTCGGTGGAGCTCGTCCGGGTCCCTTCTCTCAGCGACATCGATCAGGTGGGGGCGCTGGCCGTGAGCCTCGACGCAGGCGACGACCGAGGTGCGACACCGGGCGTGCTCGTGGTGGCGCAGCCGGACGGCAGCGGGACCAACCGTCTCGCCGACCTGCTCGGCGGGACCGCGGACCGTCAGCTGGCGATCGCCGTCACCGCGTTGGACCGACTCGGTGAGGTGGTGGCCCCGGTTCCGGAGCGGGTCCTCCTCGTGCAGCATCCGGAACGGAGCTGCTCGGACAACGCCGGGCTCTCCGGCGTGGAGGCCGTGGGTGTCGACTCCGTGCCGGCGACCGGAGCGCCGTTGGTCGCACTGCTCTGCGTGCCCGAGGAGGAACTGCTCTCGGCCGCCGCCGCAGCATTGCGGGACAACCCCGGATCGCTCCTCGTCGTGCCGGGCGCCGAGTGGGCGCCCGAGCGAGCCGCCCAGCTCGACGGCTCGCAGGTCGTGGTCGCCGGCTACCTCCCCGAGCCAGGGGCGGACGGGGTGCCGGGGGCCGACCTGATGGGCCTGCTGCTTGGTGCCGGCCCCTGGTCGGGCGACCTGGTCGCCGGCTATCGCTGGGCGCTGAGCGTGCACGCGGTGCTCGAGCGAGCCCTGGCGCAGGGCGATCTCACCCGCCGGGGCCTGGTTCAGACCGCCGAGGATCTCGGCCCCATCGACGTGGGCTTCCAGAGCGGCCGCATCGCCATCGCCACCCTCGACACCAGTTCGCCGACCGGCCTCCAGTTCCTCCTGTGGGCTGACGAGTAGCCGCGAG
>JBPEXB010000487.1:0-4267 GCA_052032125.1 Acidimicrobiia bacterium | reverse complement strand
GTGGCTGCAGTCGCTGCCCTTCAACCGGCTGGCGGACCGGGTCGTCGCCAACGTGCGCCCCGGCGGATCCGACGGAGAGGGCTCGGTGCTGGGAGGCATCGGCAACCTCTTCAACAACTAGCGGCGGACGCCGCCGTCAGTCGAGCTCGGCTCCGATCGGCTCCGGGACCTCGAGGCGCACCGCCCGGTTGGGCAGTTCCAGGATGAAGCACACCCCACCCAGCACCGGCGAGGTCTCGTAGACCGCTCGTCCCCCGTGGGCGGCCGCGATCGCCTCGACGATGGCCAGGCCGATGCCCGAGCCGGGGACGTTGGCGTCCAGCCGATGAGCCCCCCGCTCGAACCGCTCCCAGATCGTGAGCTGGTGTCGCTTGGGGACGCCGGGCCCGTCGTCGTGGACCTCGATGCGCAGGTGGGGACCCACGGTACGGGCCCGCACGAGGCGCTGGGCCCCGCCGTAGCGGGTGGCGTTGGACAGCAGATTGACCACCGCCTGCTGGACCCGATCGGGATCGGCCATGGCCCCGAGGTGCTCGTCGCACTCGATCGTGAGCCCGTCCACTCCCCCATCGGCCACGCCGGCGGCCTTGACCAGGATCTCGCGTACCGGCGCCGTGGACTCCGACAGCTCCATGCGATCGGAGCGCCCTCGTGCCAGCGCCACCATGTCCGAGACGATCCGGCCCATGTAGCGGGCTTGCTGGTCCACCACCCCGAGCAGGTCGCGCTGCTCGTCGGGAGGCAACTCGAACCGCTCGTCGGTCAGCACGTCGAGGAAGCCGACCATGGCGGTGAGCGGCGTCCGCAACTCGTGGGAGATCGATGAGATCAGGGCGCGCCGTTCACGCTCGACGTGGATGTGGTTCTCGCGAATCGCGATGCCCTGGCGGGCGACGACGAGCGCCGCCACCACCAGCGTGGAGTAGAACAGCCCGAGGTTCTCGATGGAGATCGCCGAGCCCTGCACCTGGACCAGCAGCATGCCCACCATGACCGCCGCCAGGGCGTAGGGGGCGATGGTCGGCAGCCAGGAGAGGTCGCGCTCTGCGTACTCCCGCAGCGGCGGACGGTGCTCGACGATCATCCCGACCGCCACGAACCCGGCACCCGCCAGCACGAAGAGCGGCCACAACGGCTCCACGTCGGCGAAGGTCCGGCCGGCACCATTGACCACGTAGGTGAGGTCGGCGCCCGCCTGAAGGAGGAACGCGGCCCCGAACAACAGGAGGCGCCGGTCGAAGCGGTGGGCGCTTCGACGCAGGAAGATCGTCAAGAGAACGATCAGGAAGACGAAGTCGACGAGCGGATACAGCGAGCCCACCCAACGCTCCCACGCGTCGGCGCCTCGGAGCTCAGACCACACGTCGTCGAGGAACCACACCCACACCACCGCCGCCATCGAGATCGCCCCGACGAAGCCGTCGACGATCAGGCGCAGTCGCTGGGTGAGGTCGCCGGTGACGTGCGGGAGCCGCACCAGCCCGATCGTGATGATCACGTAGGTGCTGATGAACAGCAGGTCGGCGGGCCCGAACGCCGGGGCCTCACCGGTGACCGCCTGGTACGACCCGAGACCGAGGACCCCGACGGCGGCCACCACGAAGCCCGAGCCGATCAGTGTCCAGGCCTGGCGCTCGCGGCCATCGAAGCCACGAGCCTTGCGGAGGTACAGCGTGCCGGCCACGGCCGCGTTGAGCATCACGAAGACCGGGGCGAGGTCTGGCCCGAGGTCCGGGACGAGCACGATGGCGATCGCTGCCACCACTCCGGACGCGACCAGCCCACCGGCCAGGCGATGCTGTCGAACGATCCCCTTGAACCGGAGTGCTGAATCCCCCATCAGTACCCCTTGCATGCATCATCTATCGGCGTCAGAGCGCCGCAAAATGAGCAGTCCGTTCCAGTGGCTCCCGGATTTCAGCCAGTTTCTTCCAGACGCGTGAGGTCGATGAGCCGGCGTTCGGGCATCGGGAGGTTGCGCCCGAGCTCGTCCAGCATTGCCTCGATCTGCCCATCGTCGAGGTAGAGCGTGTTGGTGAACCGCACCCCTGCCTCGCCGACCGGCACCGCCGGGAAGAAGGACACATTCACGTAGAAGCCCGCTTTCGCCATCGAGGTGGCCAGGTCGATCGCCTCGCTGGTCCCGCCGGCGCGGACGAACCAGATGGGCGACTCGGCCTCCGAGGTGAGCGGCACCCCGAAGGCCCGAGCGGCCCGGCGCACGTGGGCGATCTGGTCCACCAGGTCGGCCGCCCGGCGATCACGTTCCTCGCTGAGATGGATGCGCGCCGAGGCGACCGCCGCGCCCAGCTCGGCCGGGTGGAGCGGTCCGGAGAAAGTGAGCGTGCCGGCACACAGTTGCACTCGCCGGGCGTCATCGGGGTCGGGAAAGATGAGCGCCGAGCCGCCCGAGCCGAACGACTTGGCGAGTGATACGGCCAGGATCATGCGAGGGTGCAGAGACGTGTGCGCCAGGACGTGCCCGGCGCCGTGCGGCCCCTGCCATCCGAACCCGTGGGCGTCGTCCAGGTAGGCCCGCAGCGTGGGGAATCGATCGAGCATCGCCACCAGGTGGGCGACGTCCAGGGTCTCCCCGCCCATCGAGTAGACGCCGTCGGCGAGATACCAGACCCGGCGGTGATCGGCCGTCAGGTGTTCGATCGTCGATTCCACAGCGAGGGCGTCCCCGTGCGGCACGGCCTCGACCACGATCCCCTCGGCCATGAGCGTCTGGGTGGCGAGATGCACCGAGGCGTGGGTCTGGGAATCGATCACGATGGCGTCGCCCGCCTCGACGAGCACCGGCAGGACGGCCAGGTGGGCGAGCGTGGTCGTTGCCGGGATCACCACGGAGGCGCCGAAGATCGATCCGAGCAGCTCCTCCAGCTCGCCGTACAACGGTGCCGAGGTGTAGGCCGTCGAGGAGGAGAAGACCGGCCCATACCGCTCGACGGCATCGATGGCGGCATCCTTCAACCTCCGGTCGAGGTTCAACCCCAGATAGGCGCAGGAGCCGAAGTTCACGAGCTCTCGCCCCTCGACGGTGACGATGTCGCCACGGAGCGTGTGGTCGTCGACCCGGATCCGGGTCAGGCCTGCGCTGGTCGACGCCAGCACGTTTCGTTCCCACAACTGGAGCAGGCGTTCGCGTCTCGACGCGCGTGTGGTCCTCACGATGCATCCCCTCATCGTCGGTGAGTCTGTTGTCCGGGGAACTCGAGACGAGACTCGCCCTACCAGCTCGACGTCGACGCACCGCGTCAGCGGCCCGCCCCCTACCCGGCGGACCGGGACCGAGCCACCTTACCGACCGATTTCGCGTTCCCAAACCGCACGCAGCCAGGGTCTGGAAGCAATCCCCAGGCAAGCACGACACGGAATATCGACGGGCGCGGCAGCGTTGTCCCTCGCGGTATCCCCCAGAGAGGTCACACCGTGGCAACCGTCGACATCACCAAGGACAGCTTCGAGGACACGATCACGTCGAACGACATCGTGCTCATCGACTTCTGGGCATCGTGGTGTGGCCCGTGCCGCACCTTCGGGCCGATCTTCGAGGCGGCATCCGAGGCTCACGAGGACATCGTGTTCGCCAAGGTGGACACCGAGGCCGAGCAGGAGCTCGCCGCCTACTTCGACATTCGCTCGATCCCGACCCTCATGGTCTTTCGTGACCAGGTCATGCTCTTCAACCAGCCGGGCGCTCTGCCCCAGACGGCCCTCGAGTCGCTCATCGACCAGGTCGAGGCGCTCGACATGGACGAGGTCCGGCGCCAGATCGAAGAGCACGCCGACGACGAGCACGCCCACACGCACTGAACGATCGTGATCGGCGCAGCGCCGGTTGCGTAACTGCGAGTCTCCCGTCGCCCGTCTCCAGGGGCGTCCTCCGGTGCCACAGGCCGGGGGGCCCTTCCACCCTCGACATCCCCGTGCGGCGTCGTCGCGCGGCCGGCACATGAAGAAGCGGCCCTGACCACCCGGAATCGACTTTGCGGAGTCCCGGATACCCGGAGGGTGGTCAGCGCCGCTTCTTCGACAGAGAAATGTCGGACCGTGTCACGGCATGTCGCGTGTTTTCGGGGCGACGCGACCGTCTGAGGGCCCCCGATGCCGAGTCGCCATCCCCGACGCCCCTGGCGACTGGAGACTGGCGACTCATCTCTCGTTCCGCCTACGTGCTCTCCCCCGCTGCTGGATCCAGGTCCAGGGCGGCGCTGTTGATGCAGTAGCGGAGGCCGGTGGGCTGGGGGCCGTCCTCGAAGAC
>JBPEXB010000486.1:0-1717 GCA_052032125.1 Acidimicrobiia bacterium | reverse complement strand
CGCTCGAGTTCGGCCGTCGGCCGAACTCCAAGCAACCCGATGGCATCGGGTTGCCGAGTACTGAGTACGGCTGCCGCCTGCGGCGGCTTGTTGACCGCGATGAGAGTGACATGGGCGCTCACGGGGCGAGCCTCTCGGTGGTGCGCGAACTGGCAATTGAATACTCACTACTGACTACTGCTCCCGCGAGGTCGGTGCCGTAGGAGCCGGTGATCTCGGCGGTGACCCACTCGCCGGGTCGGCCCTGGTCCAGCGTGATCATGCCGTCGATGTCGGGAGCCTCCCGGTGCGAGCGGCCGACCGCGACCCCGTCCTCCACCTGGTCGACGAGGACCTGGAGCCGCCGGCCCACCATGGCGGCGTTCTTCTCGGCGGTGATCGTGTCTTGCACGGCGGTCAGCTCCCTGGTGCGGGAGGCGATCTCCTCCGGGTCGATCCGTCCGTCCAGTCCCTCGGCCGTCGTGCCCACCTCTGGGGAGTAGTGGAAGAACCCGGCCCAGTCGAGGCGGGCGGCTCGCAGGAACTCGGCCAGCTCGTCGACGTCGTGATCGGTCTCACCTGGAAACCCGACGATGAACGACGAACGCAATGCTGCGTCGGGTGCGGCCGACCTGATGCGTTCGATGAGCGCCAGATGCCGCTCGGTGCTCCCGGGTCGGCGCATCGTGCGGAGCAGGTCGCCGGCGGCGTGCTGGAGGCTGAGGTCGAAGTAGTCCGCCACGATGGGGTTGCCCGCCATCTCGTCGATCAACTCCTGGCGGATCTCCGACGGGTGCAGATAGAGCAGCCGCAGGCGGGCGAGGCCGTCCACATCCGTGAGGAAGCGCAGGAGGCCGGTGATGCGGTCGCTGCCGCGTGACGGGGCCGAGATGTCCTTGCCGTACGCGGCGAGATCCTGGGAGACCAACACGATCTCGGACACGCCCGCCGCCGCCAGGCCGGCGATCTCCTCGCGGATGTCGGTCGGCCGCCGGGACTGCTGGGGACCGCGGATCGAGGGGATCGCACAGAAGGCGCATGTCTTGTCGCACCCCTCGGCGGCCTTCACGTAGGCGTAGGGCACGGTCGGGGTGGGTCGGTGGACGAGATTGAGGATGTCCATGGCCGAGCGCCTGGGCCGCATCGCCACCGGCGCCCAGCCGGTGACGCCGTCGACCGTGGTCAGGATGTCGCCGTAGCGGTCCAGCCCGACGACGGCGTCCACCTCGGGCAGGGCCTCCTCCAACTCGGCGCCGTAGCGCTGCGCCATGCAGCCCATGACGATCAGGCGGGCGCCGTCGGCCTTGCGGTCCTCCACGTCGAGGATGAGATCCACCGACTCCTGGCGTGCCGACTCGATGAAGGCACAGGTGTTCACCATCACGAGATCGGCGCTCTCGACCGACTCGGCAGCGGCGTAGCCGGAGTCGTGCAGGAGCGCTTCGATCTTGTCGGAGTCGACCTGGTTCTTCGAACAACCCAGGGTCGTCACGAACACGCGGGGAGGGGTGGGGGCCATCCCGGCCAGTGTAGGAGGGCCGGTCAGCGAGCCCGCAGCTGCTCCACGGCTGCGGCCACCGGCCCTGGCCCGACCGCCGCCAGCAGCTCCTCCCAGGCTTCATCGGGCACCGGGGTGCCGGCGTCGGTGTGGTCGGCGATGGCGACGACCGCCTCCGGCAGCGCCTCGTACACCCCGAGTTGGTCGAGGTCGGTCGCCCGATTCGCCGCCCGGACGGCA
>JBPEXB010000485.1:0-10386 GCA_052032125.1 Acidimicrobiia bacterium | reverse complement strand
CGACCCGGCTACCATGGCGCCTGCCATGCCTGGCTCCTCCCTGCGGAACATCGCGCTGATCGCGCACGTCGATCACGGCAAGACGACCCTCGTCGATGCCATGCTCCACGCCACCGGGGTCTTCGAAGACCACCAGGCGCGGGTCGACCGCGTCATGGACTCGAACGACCAGGAGCGGGAGCGGGGGATCACGATCCTGGCCAAGGCGGCCGCCGTCGAATGGGGTGACGTCCGCATCAACCTGGTCGACACGCCCGGTCATGCCGACTTCGGAGGTGAGGTCGAGCGAGCGCTGGCACTGGTCGACGGAGTCCTCCTGTTGGTCGATGCCGCCGAAGGCCCGATGCCCCAGACCCGCTACGTCCTGTCGAAGGCTCTCGGCCGGGGCTTGCCGGCGGTGGTGGTCATCAACAAGGTCGACCGTCCCGATGCCCGCCTCGATGCGGTGGCCGACGAGGTCTACGAGCTGTTCTTCGACCTCGACGCCGCGGACGAGCACATCGAGTTCCCGATCATCTCCTCGATCGCCCGCGAGGGCAGGGCCATGGCGGGCGTGGGCGTCCCGGAGCCGGATGCCGACCTCGCTCCCCTCCTCGATGCGATCGTCGAGACGATCCCGGCCCCGGCCGGCGATCCGACGGCGCCCCTCCAGGCGCTGGTGACGAACCTCGATGCTTCGGACTACCTCGGCCGGCTCGCCATCGGGCGGGTCAGTCAGGGCACGATGGTCGCCGGAGAGCAGGTGGCCCTGTGTCAGGCCGACGATGCGATCCTTCGTCGCAAGCCGGCGGCACTGATGGGGTTCAGCGGGCTCGGTCGCGTCGATGTCGAGCAGCGGGCCGCGGGGGACCTGTTCGTGGTGGCCGGCTTCCCGGAGATACAGATCGGCGACACCATCGCCGACCCCGCGCAGCCGGTGGCCCTCGAGCGCATCGAGGTGGACGAGCCGGTGCTGCGCATGACGTTCGGCGTCAACACCTCACCGCTGGCCGGCCGCCATGGCCGCTACCTCACCTCCCGGCAGATCCGGGAGCGACTCGAGCGAGAGGTGCTCGGCAACGTGTCGATCAGGCTGGGTGAGACGTCGTCACCCGAGGTCATCGAGGTGGCGGGTCGAGGCGAGCTGCAGCTGGCGGTGCTGATCGAGTCGATGCGACGGGAGGGCTTCGAGCTCCAGGTCAGCCGTCCTGAGGTCATCGTCAAGGACATCGACGGGGTGCGCCACGAGCCCGTCGAGCGAGCCATCGTCGACGTGCCGGACGAGCACGTCGGCACGGTCACGCAGGCAGTGGCTCCCCGAAAGGGCCGGGTCCTCGATCTGCGACCCGGCGACGCCGGACGCACGGTCGTCACCCTGGAGGGACCCGCCAGGGGGCTGATCGGCTTCCGCTCGCTCCTGATGACCGCGACTCGCGGGACGGCACTGGTCAACCAGGCACACGCCGGATGGATGCCGTGGGCGGGGGATCTCCCGACCCGGCAAGGCGGGGCCGTCATCTCCGACCGCGCCGGCGTGTCGACCGGGTTTGCGCTCGACAACCTCCAGAAGCGGTCGGAGCTCTTCATCGGGCCCGGCGTCGATGTCTACGAAGGCATGATCATCGGAGAGAACGCCCGTCCCCAGGACATGCCCGCCAACCCGGCCAAGGCCAAACAGCTCACCAACATCCGCGCCGCCGGTGCGGATGACGCCATCAAGCTCAAGCCGCACCGGCAGATGACCCTGGAGCTCGCCATCGAGTGGATCGCCGACGACGAGTTGGTCGAGGTGACGCCCGAGGTCATCCGGATCCGCAAGCGCTTCCTCAGCGAGTCCGACCGCAAGATCGCCAAGAAGGCGGGCTGAGCGTCCGGCCGGCGTCCGATCTGGTAGACCGGCGTCCATGACTTCCTACGCCATCAAGACACCCCCGCAGCACGGGACCTGGGCCGATTTCCTCGCTGTCTGGCGAGCGGCCGACGCCATGCCGGTCTTCGAGTCGGCATGGACGATGGACCACTTCTACCCGTTGACCGAGCCGCTGGACGGGACCCACCTGGAGAGCTGGTCGATGGTGGCGGCACTCGCCCAGGCCACCGAGCGGATCCGGGTCGGGGCGATGGTCAACGGCATGCACTACCGCCACCCGGCCGTGACCGCCAACATGGCCGTCACCGTCGATCACATCTCCGGGGGCAGATTCAACCTCGGGATGGGTGCCGGGTGGTTCGAGCCGGAGTCCAACGCCTACGGCATGCCACTCGGCTCGCTCACCGAGCGTTTCGACCGCTTCGACGAGGGGATGGCGATCATCACGTCGATGCTCGAGCACGAAACGACCACCTTCCACGGCGAGCACTACACGGTCACCGAGGCGCGGTGCGAGCCGAAGGCGCTCCAACGCCCTCGCCCTCCGATCGTCATCGGCGGCAAGGGCCCCAAGCGCACACTCCGGGCGGTGGCCCGGTGGGCCGACATGTGGGATGTCACCCGCCCCGAGTCGCCCGCCTGGTGGAAGGAGCTCGACGAGGTCCTGCTCGGTCACTGCGCGGACGTCGGCCGGGACCCGAGCGAGATCCGGCGCTCGATGCACATCATGTGGGGACCCGAGGTCTCGGTCGACGAGATGATGCGCACTCTGGACGAGTACGAGGCCGCCGGGGTGAACGTGTTCGTGTTCTCGATGCGCCCGCCCTACGAAGCGTCTCGCCTGGACCCCCTGGCCAGAGCCCTCGAGAAGAGGTAGAGAGACGAGTACTCACTACTCACTACTCACCGAAGGTGTACAGCCGCTCGGGGTTCTCCACCAGGATGCGGTTCCGGACCTGCTCGTCGGGGGCGTAGACGGCGAGCAGATCGAGCAGGTCGCCGTCGTCGGGCATCGAGCGCACGTTGGGGTGCGGCCAGTCGGTGCCCCACAGCACCCGGTCGCCGGCCACGTCGATGAGGACCCTGGCGAACGGCACCACATCGTCGTAGGGCGGCTCGCCGTCTGCCGTCAACCGCTCGGCACCCGAGATCTTCACCCAGGCACGGTCGTCCGTGGCCAGCCGAGCCGTGAGGTGCTGGAACGGCTCCTGATCGAGGCCGGCCGTGGCGTCGATCCTCGCCATGTGGTCGATGATGTACGGGATCCGGAGCCGGTCGAGCAACTCGGCGTGGGTGGGCAGGTCCCGGGCGTCGAAGTGCAGCTCGACGTGCCAGCCCATCGGCTCGATGCGCTCGATCGAGGACCAGAAGCGCGCCAGGTCCGGCGCCCCGCCGAGGTGCTGGACGAAGTTGAACCGGATCCCCCGCACGCCCAGCTCGTGCATCGCTGCCAGGTCGTGGTCGGTGTGGCGGTCGTCGATCATCGCCACCCCGGCATACCGCCCGGCGCCGCGCCGGAGGGCATCCAGCATGGCCCGGTTGTCGGTTCCGTGGCAGGAAGCCTGGACGAAGACGGCCCGCGACAGTCCGAGCCGTTGTTGCAGCGCCTGGAACTCCTCCACACCCGAATCGGGCGGGGTGTAGGTGCGCTCCGGGGCGAAGGGGAACCGGTGGGCGGGCCCGAAGATGTGGCAATGGCCGTCGGTGGCGCCGGGCGGCGGCGTGAAGAGCGCAGGCGGATGGGGATCCCTGACCGGCGGAGGGATGGTGCGCTCGGTCATGCGGGCCGGGGGAAGACGAGGCCGTCCATCAGCTTGCGGGCCGTGCGCACGATGCCGGTCCGGACCGGAACACCTCCCTCCATCTCGATCACGGCGTCGAAGGTCCCGCTCGGGTGCTCGAGCCGCACCACGGGGCCGCCGTCGTGGACCAGGTCGGCCGCCGCCGGTGATCCGTCGAGCAGCGCGGCGGTCGCCACCGAGACGGCGCCCAGCACGCCGATGGCGTCGTGGCAGCGATGGGGAATGAACGTCCTCGTCGCCAGGTGACCGCCGGCGCCCGGGGGCGACACCATCGTCAGCTTGGGCACGGTCGTCTCCGACACGTCGCCGAGGTTCATCATCGGGCCTGCCTGGAGCCGGATCCCTTCGAGTCGTTCCCGGAGCCGCCCGTCCGCTTCCAGTTCGGCACACGACTCGTGGCCCGTCAGGCCGAGGTCGGCGGCTCGCATGACGACCACCGGCATGCCGTTGTCGATCAAGGTCGCCTCGATGCCATCCACGTTGTCGGTGACGTTGCCGGTCGGCAGGAGGGCACCGGTGCTGCCCCCGGCCACGTCGAAGAAGTCGAGGGTGATCTGAGCCGCACGACCCGGAACGCCGGCGATGGCTGTGTCACCGCCGTACAGGGGCATGCCGCCGGCGATGGGAAAGGTCGCTCGGGCCAGCGAGCCGGTGTTGCGCATGAGGATGGACACCGCCGCCTGTTCCCCGGCCGCCTCGACCATCCCGCGTTCGAGGGAGAACGGGCCGACCCCGGCCAGCAGGTTGCCGCAGTTCTGGCGATCGGTCACGAAGGCTTCGTCGACACCGAGTTGCAGGAACAGGTACTCGACGTCGGCGTCGGGGCGGTCGCTGGCACTCACCACGGCCACCTTGGAGGTCAGCGGGTGGGCACCCCCCATGCCGTCGATCTGGCGGGGATCGGGCGAGCCCATCAGGCGCAACAGGAGGTCATCTCGCTCCGTGCGTTCGGTGGGCAGATCCTCTGCGAGGAAGTAGAGGCCTTTCGAGGTGCCGCCCCGCATCACCATGCAGCGCACGCCGTCCACAGGCATGCTCAGGTGGAGCGGGCTCCGAGCAGCCACCCGTCCGTGGCGCCTGCCAGCCGCGGCACCAGGAAGGCGGCGACCTCGCCGGCGACCAGGTGCATCAAGAACAGGGTCGCCACCATGCTGCCGGGCGCTCCCTCGATGCCGAGGGGCTGGAAGAACGAGAGGAGCGTCACCGCGCCGACGACGATCTGGTACACCCGAACGCGGTCACGCAGGAAATAGAGCACCACCGACCCGAGCGCCACGCCGACCACCGAGGCGAAGATGACGGCACCCACCGTGATCGGCTGGTCCATCGGCGTGAGGACGTCGTCGGGGACGTTGCCCACGAAGAACACGATGATGTTGATCGCCGCCGCGGCCAGACCACCCAACAACCCGGCTCGTAGTGCAGTCCCGAAGCTCATCGCCACCTCCTCGGGTCAGGCGAAACGGACTCCGAACGACCCCAGAGGACCGTAGTCGAATTCGAAGACGTCGCCGGCACGCACGAAGACGGGGCGGGTGAACGACCCGGCCAGGACGACATCGCCGGCCGAGAGCGATCGACCGTGCTCGGCGTACGTGTCGGCCAGCCAGATGACCCCGCGGGCCGGATTCCCCAAGACACCGGCCGCCAGGCCCGTCTCCTCGATCACGCCGTTCTGGCTGAGCATGGCGCCGATCCACGGGAGATCGACCGCTCGCGGGTCGAACTTGGCGCCTCCCATGACGATGCCGGCGTTGGCGGCGTTGTCGGCGATCGTGTCCCGCACCGTGCGGGGCCGGCCGGTCTCGGGATCGGACCGCTGTACACGAGCGTCGATGATCTCGATCGCCGGGGTGGCGTAGAAGGTCGCATCGAAGACGTCCTCGATCGTCAGGTCCGGGCCGGCCAGGTCGTGCTCGAGCACGAACGCCAGCTCGACCTCGAGGCGCGGCTCGACGAAAAGGTCCACGGGGATTTCACTTTCGGGCTCGAAGACCATGTCGTCGAGCAGCACGCCGTAGTCCGGTTCGTCGATGCCGACCGCCTGCTGCATCGCCCGGGAGGTCAGACCGATCTTGTGACCGACGACATGGTGGCCGGCGGCTCGCCGGCGATCGATCCACGCCTCCTGGATCGCATAGGCGTCGGCGACGGTCATGTCCGGCCGGTCGAGCGTCAGCTGGCGGATCTGCACCTTGCTGACGCGCGCCTCGTCGAGCGCCTCGACGATGGCCTCGACCTCGGCCTCCGTGAGCGTGCGATTCACGAAGCGCCGAGTCGGGTGATCGAATGGGTGTCGTAGGCGACCGAGACGTTCTTGGTCTCCATGTAGAAGTCGAAGCTCCAGTCGCCCCCGTCCCGGCCGATCCCGCTGGCCTTCATCCCTCCGAACGGGGTGGGGAGGTGCCGCACGTTCTGGCTGTTGACCCACACCATGCCCGCCTCCACGTCCCTCGCCAGCCGATGGGCTCGACCCACGTCGGCGGTCCACAGGTAGGCGGTCAAGCCGTAGGGCACGTCGTTGGCGATGGCCAAGGCGTCCTCCTCGTCGTCGAAGGGGATGGCAGTGAGGACCGGGCCGAAGATCTCCTCCTGGCTGATCCGCATGTCGTTCGTGGCGCCGGTGAAGAGCGTCGGCTCGACGAACAACCCTCCCGCGTCGCCAGGGGAGCCCCCGGCCGCAATGGTGGCCCCCTCGGATCGGGCCACCTCGAAGTAGGAGCACACCTTGTCGCGATGCCGGGGATGGATGAGCGGCCCCACCTCCGAGTCCGGATCGAGCGGGTGTCCGACCCGGATGCGCCGGACCCGCTCGGCGACCCGCTCGGTGAACTCGTCGTAGATCGACTTCTGCACCAGCAGGCGGCTCGACGACGTGCACCGCTCCCCGTTGAGGCTGTAGATCATGAAGACGGCCGCGTCGAGCGCCCGGTCGAGGTCGGCGTCGTCGAACACGATGACCGGGTTCTTCCCGCCCAGCTCGAAGTGGACCCGCTTGAGGGTCGGGGCTCCCTGCGCCTGGATGGCCGAGCCGGTGGCGGACTCGCCGACGAAGGCGACCGCCTTGATCGCCGGGTGCTCGGTCACGGCCTTGCCTGCCACCTCGCCCAGGCCGTGAACGAGGTTGATCGTGCCCTCCGGCACACCCGCCGCCTGGATCACCTCGGTGAGGATGGTGGCGGTCAGCGGGCTCCACTCGGCCGGCTTGTGCACCACCGGGCACCCGGCCGCCAGCGCCGGGGCGATCTTCCACGTCGAGAGCATGAACGGCGTGTTCCACGGCGTGATGACGCCCACCGGGCCGATGGGCGTGCGCATGGTGTAGTTCACGTGGTGGACGTCGGGCAGCGACAGCCCGTTCTCCGCCTCCGGCGCCTTGTCGGCATAGAACCGGAAGTTCTGGGCACCTCGAACCGCCGCCGCCTTCATGAAGCGAATGGTCTGGCCGGTGTCGACGCACTCCACGAGGGCGATCTCGTCTGCTCGCTCCTCGATGGCATCGGCGATCTCGTGGAGGACCCGCCGCCGCTCAGCCCCCGGTGTCCGACCCCAGGCGCGGGCGGCGCCGGCGGCTGCCACGGCCGCCGCCGCCACCTCGTCCGTCGTGGCCCCGGCGACCTGGTTGAGCACGGTGCCGTCGATCGGGGTGATGTTGTCGAACAGCTCACCGGATCCGGCAACCGTCTCACCGCCGATGACGTGGCCCAGCACGCCGTCTCGAAATCGTTCGAGATGCCGATCCGCCTGATTGCGGTTCCGCTCGAAGTCACTCACGGGACGCTGCCTCTCGTCGTCGGGCGACGGCGTCGTGGAGCGTGCCCGCCTTCCAGCTGACCGCCGGATCCGCCTCGAACAAGTAGCACGACAGCGCCACGCCGTCGATGTCCGCCGGGACGAACGCCGCCACCGCCTCGAACAGCGCCGACCCGACGGCCGCCTTCGTGGCCTCGTCGCGACCGCCGCCGATCGTCAGCGTCAGATGGATGAAGCCGTTGTCAGGGTGCCCGTCGGCGATCCGGTAGCGCTACCGCGCCACCGCCCTCGTGCGGATGCCCCCGAGAGGGAAGGGACCGGCCCCGACGAGTGACTCGTGGGCAACCGTCACCAGCGCGTCGATGTCGAGACGGTCGTCCAGGTTCGACGAGTACTCGATGACCAGGTGCGGCATCAGGCCGATTCCGCCTGGTCGGCGTCCAGGCCCTCGACGAGCACGTCGAGTTGGCCGACCAGCGACGGGATGCCGAGGTCGCCCAGCCGGCGGTCGAGATCGTCGTAGACGGCGCGGATGCGGGGCGCCAACCGCCGGATCACCGCCCTCCCCTCGTCGGTGATCTCCAGATGGGTGCGCCGCTGATCGAGGGGGTCGGTGCTCCTCACCACCAGCCCGGCGTCGGACAGGTGCCGGACGATGCGGGTCATCGAGGGCAGTTGAAGCGAGCAGCGGGCGGCGACGTCCGACACCGAGGCCCGTTCGACGTCCGCCAGGGTCCGCACGACCCGCCACTGTTGCTCGGTCAGCCCGGCGGCGGTCAGGATCGGCCGGAACTCCTGCATCGTCGCCTCCCGGGCCCGCAGCAGCATCATCGGGAGCGAGCGATCGAACTCCGGGAGTTGCATCACAGCACCTCGTCCTCGACATGGTTGCGCAGCACACCCACGCCGGACACCTCGACCTCGACGACGTCGCCCGGGACCAGCCAGTGGGGCGGGTCGAAGCGGGCGCCCGAGCCGACCGGGGTCCCGGTGGCCAGCACGTCGCCCGGATGGAGCGTCCAGAACGTCGACACGTAGGCGATCAGCTCAGCGAAGGACATGCGCAGGTTGGCGGTCGTGTCCTGTTGGCGGACCTCGCCGTTGACCCTGGTGGTGAGCGAGAGCGCATCGAACCCGCCCATCACATCGGCCGTCACCATCCACGGGCCGAACGAACCGCTGGCGGTGAAGTTCTTGCCCTGGGTCACGTTGAAGCGGGAGTGGCGCGTCCAATCCCGCACCGTTCCCTCGTTCATGATGCTGAGGCCGGCGATGTGCGACTCGGCCTCGGCCTGAGGGATGCGCCGTCCACCCCGGCCCATGATCACCACGATCTCGCCCTCGTAATCGAGCTGCTCGGACTCGGGGGGCCGCAAAATGGGCGCTCCGTGCGGGACCAGGCTCTCCAGCGCTCGGGTGAAGACACCCGGGTAGTCGCGTCCGGCTGCGCCGTCGGTGTACTCGGCGTCGCGATCGCCGTAGTTGATGCCGATGCACATGATCTTGGAGGGATCCGGCACCGGGAGCTCCAGCTCCACCTCGTCCAGCGGGCAGTCGGGGTCCTTCTCCTCGAGCGGCCGCAGGGCATCCAGCGCCCCGGCCGCCAGCACCTCGCGCACCGAGCCATACGAGACCCGAGACGCCGCATCGACGATCCCGTCACCAACGACGACACCGTATGACGGCACCCCGCCCCGCGAGTAGCTGACGACCCTCACATCGCGTCTTGCTGTCGACTGAAGACTGTCGACTGCGGACTCATAAACTCATCACTCCGATCGTGCAGCCGACGGCGAAGATCGGGATCGGGGCGTAGAACCAGACCTCGCCGGTGGCGCCCTCGGTCGCCCCGTTCACGGCGATGAAGGTGCGGATCTCGAAGGATCCCTGCCCGGCGTCGCGCAGACACTCCTCGTCGGTGTAGTCGAGCACGCGGTCGTTCGCCTTCCACCGTTCGAGGAAGTCGAGATCCCACTCGACGTTGATCTTGCCGCTGTCGGGGGTGGCCGGCCAGTGGGAGATGCCGCCGGTACCGACCAGGGCGATGCGCTCGGGGACCGAGTCGGCGGCCCGCCGGAGCGCCTGGCCGAACGCGTACGCCCGGTGGAGAGGAGTGAGCGGCGGGCCCTGGCAGTTGATGTTGACCGGGATGACCGGCAGGTCGTAGCGGGGCGTCAGGAAGTGCAGCGGCACCATGATCCCGTGGTCGAACTTCCACTCCTCGGCGTAGGCCACGTCCGACGACTGCATGACCTCGGTGATGATCCGCTTGGACAGGTCGGCGTTCCCCGGCACCTCGGTGCGTTCGATGGCCAGCCAGTCGGGATCTTCGATGGGCCCCTTGTAGGAGTCCGCCATGCCCATCGCGAACGACGGCATGTTGTTCATGAAGAAGTTCGAGAAGTGCTCGGCAGCGATCACGATCAACGCATCAGGGTTGGTCGCCTCGAGGGCCTCCCGCATGCGGTGATAGTTCTCGTAGAACTCGTCCCGCACCTTCGGATCGGCCTGGTCGGCGCGGCCGGTGATCCCCGGCGCGTGGCTGGCGACTCCGGCGAACACGAGCGGCATCAGCTGGTCTCCTTCGGTGTGATGTGGGTTTCCTGGCCCAGCGTGGCGGAGTGCTCCTCCACGCCTTCGTAGCCGGTGGTGGCGTAGACGCCCTCCCGCACGGGCCCGTGGCGCTCCAAGCCGTCCCGCATGCGCTGGAGGTAGTCCTGCCACTCGACCTGGTGGAAGGCGGCGAAGTGCATGAGGATCTGGCCGTTGACCCCGAAGTGGTACAGCAGGCCGATGTCCGGCTCGGTGAGGGCGCGGCGCTCCTCGTCGGTCAGCTCGAAGTCCTCCATCAACACGGCAGGGTCGCGTCGGTACTGCTCCTGGAACCGCTCGTCGCGGTTCAGCTCGTAGAGAAACTTCTGCACGTGATAGAGGCTCACTCGCCGGCTCCCTTCTCGTTCACCATTCGATCATCAGCCGCCG
>JBPEXB010000484.1:0-2371 GCA_052032125.1 Acidimicrobiia bacterium | reverse complement strand
TACTCAGTACTCCCGGCAGAAGGCCGGGTACCAGGTACCGCAACCGGATCGTTCCCCACTCGACTCGACTGCGGAGTAGCTGTTCGCGTGGGACCTACTCCGCATGTGCTCACACCTTGCTGCGCCAGGTCGCGGTACTCAGTACTCCCGGCCGTCGGCCGGCCGGGCCGGCTTACCTGACCCGTCCGACCAACAGCGCCATGGCGCCGGCGTAGAGGGCGACCCAGCCGATGATCCGCAGGTACCAGTCGCGCCACGCAGGCGACCAGGGCTGAGCCTCGTCGGAGAGACGCTGGTGGGCTCCTCCGAGCAGCACCCAGGCGATGATGTCGACCGGCCAGCCGACCACCAGATCGGTGCCTCCGAGCACGGTGAAGAGCGCCGAGACCGGGCCTCCGATGAAGAGAAACCCGAACGACGCCCACTCGCACACACCGGTGCACGAGTCGGACCCGTTCATGAGGAGCCCGACGGTCCACAGCACCGCGGCGGTGATCACGAAGGCGACCGCGGTCAGGGTCACGCCCCGGCAGCCGATCCCTTCGTTGGGGTCGGTGGTCGAGTATCTCGGTGCGGTCATCGTCCGCCCCTGCGGGGATCAGCCCTCGGTGATCTCGACCGACTCGATGACGCAGTCCTCGACGGGCTTCTCACCCGAGCGGGGGACGGCGGCGATGGCGTCGACCGCATCCATCCCGTCGGTCACCTTGCCGAAGATCGTGTAGGCGTGGGGCAGGCCGACGTCGTCGAGGCAGATGAAGAACTGTGAGCCGTTGGTGTTCGGTCCTGCGTTGGCCATCGCCAACGTGCCCCGTGAGTAGTCGCCGGCGCCCTCCAGCTCGTCGCGGAACTGGTAGCCAGGCCCGCCCCGGCCGGTCCCCGTCGGGTCGCCACCCTGGATGACGAAGCCGGGAACCACACGGTGGAAGATCACGCCGTCGTAGAAGCCCTCGCGAGCCAAGAACACCCAGTTGTTGACGGTCTGGGGTGAGCGCTCGGCGTCGAACTGGATGGTGATGTCGCCGTGGTTGGTGTGGAGGACGGCTCCGTAGGTGGTGCTCAGGTCGAGCGCGAAGTCGGGAGCAGCGTCGTACTGCGTGGCCATGTGAGGAGAACCTCTCGGAGGGGACCGGACGAGGGTACCGGACCGCAGCGGTTGCCCCGCCGTTGGGTGCACGAGATCGACCAGGTGGGTTCACCCGTTACGCAGCGGACTCGGTACCGGGTACCAGGTACCGAGTACCGCGACCGAGCGGACCACCATCGTTCGTCTGCGGAGTAGCTCTCCCAAGGGACTGTGGTTGTCGTGCCTACGCTCGCACCGGATCCGGAGGCAACCTCTTGAAACCGTGGGAACAGCTCACCGAGCGGGGGCAGGCGGTTCGCGCCCGGGCCGTCGTCGAGGCGGTGTTGCCGCGGTTCGGGCTCACCGGCGCCCGATCTCGGCTGCTCGAGGTCGCCACCAACATCGTCTACCGCATCGACACGCCCGGCGGCGACCGGTACGTGATGAAGGTCGATGTGACCGACGAACACCCCGACCCGCACGTCGACCTGGCGCTCGAATGGCTGGCAGCGATCACCGCTGAGACCGACATCCCGGTGGTTCGGCACGTGGAGGCGGCTGATGGCTCGCCCTACGTGCGTGTCTCGGTCCCCGGCGTGCCTCCCGAGCGGCGCTGCGTCCTCTATCGCTGGGCGCCCGGTCGGACGATCTTCGAAGCACCCACCCCGGAGCACTATCGGCAGCTCGGCGTGCTCACCGCTCGCCTCCACGAGCACGCTCGGGGCCACACACCGTCGCAGACCCCCAACCGGTGGGATCGGGTCTTCTACTTCCCGGGCGAAGACGTCGTGATCCACGATCCCGAGCATCGGGCCGCCCTGAGCGACGACCAGCGCCGGCTGGTCGATGCGGCCATCGAGAAGGTCGAGCCCGTCCTGCTCTCGCTCTACGAGGCGCCCGGGCGCATGATCCACGCCGACCTGCACGGATGGAACGTGAACGTGTTCCGCGGCCGGCTGACCGTCCTGGACTTCGACGATGTCCTCTGGGGCCAGCCGGTGCACGATCTCTCCATCACGTTCGGCTACCAGCGCGACCACGACGACTACCGGGCCTGGCTGACCGCCTACGAGCAGGGGTACCGGTCCGTGGCGGAATGGCCGATCGACGGCGGCGTGCGCCTCGACGAGCACCCCGTGGTGCGGGCGCTGATGGTCGCCCGCCGGCTCATGTTCACCAACTACGTGCTCACGCTCCCCGGCGACTGGTCGGAGCAGCTCAGCAACTGGACGGCGATGTTCAGGGAGTATCTGGGCAGCGAGTGAGCCCGTCGGCCTCACTCGCTGCGTACCAGGTACCGAGTAC
>JBPEXB010000483.1:0-2902 GCA_052032125.1 Acidimicrobiia bacterium | reverse complement strand
GGCCTCGCTGAGCGAGGCCCAAGTACCCTCCCCTCATGGCGATCACTGACCTGCGCTCGTACCTCGAAGTGCTGGACGCGCACGGGCAGCTGGCGCGGATCGAGAAGCCGGTGTCGCTGGTGCACGAGCTGGCGGACGTCGCAGCGACGCTCGAGCGGGACGACGTGGGCATGGCGTGGTTCTCGAACGTCGACGGCTCCGAGTGGCCGATCGTCTCGGGAGCGGTGGCCGGGCGGCGGCGGGCCGCGCTGGCGCTGGGATGCGCCGAAGACGAGGTGGTGGATCGCATGGGCGAGGCCCTCGACCCGGCCAACGGCATCGCCACGGTCCAGCGAGACGAGGCGGCGTGGCACGACCACACCATCACCGGCGACGACATCGACCTGGCGACCATCCCGATCCCCACCCACTCGCGAGGCGACGGCGGACCATTCATCACCGGGGCGGTCAGCGTGACCAAGGACCCTGTCTCGGGTCGCGGCAACCTCTCCTACAACCGCATGCTGCGACTCGGCCCCCGCACCCTCGGGTTCAACGTCAACGAGTGGCGCGACGTCGGCACGTTCATGCGCTCGCGGCCCGACCCCGAGGCGCCCTTTCCGGTGGCGCTGGCCATCGGGCTCGACCCGGCGATCATGATCGCCGCCGGGGTGCGGACCCCGGTCGACGAGCTGCTCATCGCCGGTGCCATCCGCGGGGAACCTGTCGCGGTGACCAACGGCGTGACGGTCGACGTGGCGATCCCATCGGCCGCCGAGCTGGTCATCGAAGGTCTCATTCGGCCGGCGGACCGCAGATCGGAAGGCCCGCTGGCCGAGTTCCACGGGTATCACGGGGAGCCGTGGAACAGCCCGACCGTCGAGGTGACGGCCATCTCCCACCGGACCGACCCGATCTACCAGACGATCATCCCCGGCTGGTACGAGCACGTGTACCTCGGAAACGTCCTCCCCCGCGAGCCCCTGCTGCGGCGCTTCGTCCGCCACCTGGACCCCACCGCCGACGTGCACATCCCGCCATACGGCAACGGCTTCCTGGCGGTCATCCAGATCGACCGCGACAACCCGGGTCAGCCGAAGAACCTGGCGATGGCGGCGATGACCGCCCACATCAACGTGCGCAACGTCGTCGTGGTCGACCGGGACGTGGATCTCTTCGAGCCGTCGGAGGTGATGTGGGCGATCACCAACCGGGTCGATTGGCGTCTCGACACGTTCGTGGCGCCCGGCGCCCAGGGCCATGAGATGGATCCGGTGGCCGACCAGCGCGGTGTCAGCTTCAAGCTCGGCATCGACGCCACCTACAAGCGCGAGCGACGTGAGTACGGCGAACGGGTCGCTTACCCCCGGGTGGAGCTGGGCGAATGGCTGTGAACCGGGTGGTGGTCGGCGTCTCGGGAGCCAGCGGGGCTCCGTTCGCGTTCCGGACGCTCGAGCGCCTGGCCGGGCTCGAGATCGAGACCCATCTGGTCCTCACCGCGGCCGCCAAGATGGCCATCGGTCTGGAGAGCGAGCGCACGGTCGCCGAGCTGGAGGCGCTCGCCACCCACGTGCACGGCATCAAGAACGTGGGTGCCCCGATCGCCAGCGGCTCGTTCACCACGCTGGGCATGATCGTGGTGCCGTGCTCGATCCGGGTGCTGTCGGACGTGGCGACCGCCCGCGGTGCCGACCTCCTCACCCGGGCGGCCGACGTCACGCTCAAGGAACGGCGCCCGCTGGTGTTGATGGTCCGGGAGGCGCCGCTCCACCTCGTGCACCTTCGCAACATGGCCACGGTCACCGAGATGGGCGGGGTGGTCTACCCGCCGGTCCCCGCCTTCTACATCAAGCCGGGCTCCATCGACGACCTCGTGGACTACACGACCGACCGCGCCATCGAGCACCTCGGCATCGAGCTGCCGGACACGCGCAGGTGGGAGGGACCGGGGAGCATGTGAAGCGAGCCTTCGGCTCGCAGTACTGAGTACTCGGTACTCAGTACTCAGTACTGCTGCAACCCGCGAGGCGGGTTGCCCTCATCGCTCGAGCAGGCTGTTTGCTTGCGCCACGATGTCGGCGGACGTCTCCAATTGCTGCTCGGCGTCTTCGAGGTGGAGGACGGGGGTCTGGAACTCGTCGAGGCCATGGGTTGCCGCCAGACGGGCGAGCTCGGCAGCGCATGCGTCGTGGGTGCCCTGGATGACGAAGTGCTCGAGCCACGACTCGGGCACCAGTTCGCCCGCCGCCGCCGGGCCGCCCGCCGCCAGGGCTTCGCGGAGCTTCGCCACGTCGGCCTCGCCGGCGCCGAGGGCCTCACGCACGGAGTTGGGCGAATCCGGCACCCGGAACGAGATCTGACGCCGCGCCTCGGGGATGGAGGCGTCGTCGGTGACCACCATCGTCGAGTAGGAGCGAAGCACTCGCCGCCCGGCCGATGCATGCTCGAGTCGCTCGACCGAGTCTCCGAGCGTGGTCTTGGGCGCGAAGGAGAGGTGGAATCCGTCGGCCAGCCTCCCGCCCACGTCGTGCATGCGAGGTCCCCGGCCCGCCACCCAGATCTCGAGGTCGGCTCGCCCGTAGCCCAGCGACGCGGCGTCGAAGCCGCCGGTGTCGACCGTCTCGCCCGAGAGCAGGCCACGGATCGCCGTCACCGCTTCCTCGACGGTGGCTGCCGGGCGTACCCGGTCCACGCGCAGCGGGCCGAGCGTCAGCCCGCCCCCTGCCCCGATGCCGAGGAAGGCCCTGCCTCCCGAGACCTCGTCGAGCGAGGCGATCGCCGCCGCCGTCGTACCGGGATGGCGCGTGTACGGGTTGGTGATTCCGGGCCCGATGCGGATGCGGTCGGTGCCCAGCGCGAGGGCGGTGAGCACTACGTAGACGTCACGGGTCGCCAGCCCCTCGTCGTACACCCAGCACCTGGT
>JBPEXB010000482.1:0-1519 GCA_052032125.1 Acidimicrobiia bacterium | reverse complement strand
GTGCATCACATGAACTACTTCGAGCAGCCCGACACGCTCGAGTTCGTCATGGATCGGTTCGGGCGCTGAGCCGTCGCCGGGAGGCCGCGGCCGTCGGCATCGATCTGGCCTGGTCGGAGCGAAACCTGAGCGGCTGCGTCGCAGCAGACTCGTCCGGAGCGATCGTCGATGAGCAGCTGCTCCAGACGGATGGCGAGATCCTCGCCTGGATTCGACATGTGGCAGGGGTCCGGACGACGGTGGCCGTCGACGCTCCGCTCGCCGTGCCGAACCACGCCGGGCGACGACTGTGCGAGAGCGACCTTCATCGCGTCTACGGGGCGCGCAAGGCCGGACCGCACTCGTCCAACCGCACGCATCTGATCGGTGTCAACGGCCGCATCCGGGGTGAGGACCTGACGATGGCCCTGGCATCCCACGGATTTGGGGATCCGTGGTCGGGAGCCGAGAGAACGCTCCTGGAGGTGTATCCGCACCCGGCGCTGATCGAGGCCTTCGGCCTGAGCGAACGCCTCCCGTACAAGAAGGGGAGGGTGGCCGAGCGCCGGGCCGGCCTTCAGCGGCTCGATCGCCTGGTCCACCGCCTCGAGGGCGCCGATCCGCCGCTGCGGACCGACCCACTCGGCATCGACGATACGGTGCGGGGTCGGGCGCTCAAGTCGGCCGAGGACCTGCTCGATGCGCGCATCTGCGCGTGGATCGCAGCGGTGTGGAACCGGCACGGCCGCGACGGGGTGGAGCTGTACGGGGGTCCGGAGGGGCACATTGCCGTGCCGATCGTCCGGGTCGGCGACTGAGGTCAGTCGACGGTCAGGTCCGCGCCGGCGACAGGCGGCGTGAACCGCAGCATCGCCCGGGCGATCCGACCTCCTATGAACTCCACCGCCTCGATGCCGGCCGTATCCGACTGCCAGCCGTCGGTCAGGATCGCCACCGCCCACCGAGGACCGGATGGCCCGACGACGAGTCCGACCGAATTGAGCCGCCAGCCCCATCCGGCGCTCGGGAAGAATCCGTTCTTGAGCGGCACCTCCCAAGCATCCGGCACCCCGGCCGTGGCACCCCAGCGCTGGTCCGGAGCGACGTCGTTGAGGTACCCCCTGGCCAGCGATCGGGCCTCGGCATCCAGCGGTCCGCCACCGAGCACCACCTGGCGGATCAGATCCACCTGATCCGCGGCGGTCGTCAACGAGGCGCCCCACCTCGGCGACACGGCGGTGGTGGCATGGAGTCCGAAGCGGTCGAGGGCTGCCTGGACGCCGCCGGACCCGCCCAGGGACACCCACAGTGCCGAGGCGGTCGGGTCGTCGCTGATCCGCATCATGGGCTGGAGCCGGGCCCGTTCCCACGCCGAGAGCGGTCGCTCCTCGTCCTGGGCCCGCAGCAGCGTCGCCGCCATGATCGTGATCTTGATCACCGAGGCCGTCGATTGGACGCGTTCGGGCCGGAACGAATACCGGCAGCCGTCGGTCAGGTCCTCCACCTCGGCTGTGATGCCTCGGTCCGGCCAGCGCCGCTC
>JBPEXB010000481.1:0-2659 GCA_052032125.1 Acidimicrobiia bacterium | reverse complement strand
GCCAGCACCGACACCCGCGGCTCGGCCGCGATGTTGGCGAGGCGGGTCAACTTCGTGGTGCGCTTCGGCTTGTGATCGACGGCCGTGTAGATCAGATCACCGTCGACGGCGAAGACGATGGGCACCAGATGCGGACCGCCGTCCGGGGTGACCGTCGCCAGCACCGCCCGCCGGGCGGCGACGAACCGCGGATCCAAGGCGTCGGCGGTGCTCACCGGCCGAGCCTAGGCTCCCGCCGATGTCCGCCACCCGAGCCCACGATCCGCACCGCAGCGGTCGACGCGCCCTGCTGCTCTTCGTGGGCGTGCAGGCGATCGGGATCGGCGTGATCATCGCCCTGCTGGCCGACATTCAGGAGCGCTTCGGGTACCCCACATGGGCGCTGGGGCTCATCGCCGGCGCTTCCTTCGCAGCCACCTTCGTGGCTCATCTCGTGCTGGCCCCGCTGGCGGACCGAGGCTGGGAACGGCGGCTGATCCTCGTCGGAGCCGCCCTCACGGTGCTGTCGCTGGTGTGGATGTCGGTGGCAGACGCCCTGTGGCAGTGGGTGGCAGCCCGGGCGCTCCTGGGGGCGGCCGAGGGCGGGGTCACCAGTTCCGCCCGCCGGGTCATGCTGAGCTGGGATCCGGAAGGTCATGGCAAGGCGCTCAGCTCGCTGCTGGCCGCCCTCCTCGCCGGGTTCTTGATCGGCCCGCCCTTGGGGGGCGTCCTCAACGAGTTCAGCACGGCGCTGCCGTTCCTCGTGCCGGCTGGCGTGGTGGTGGCGGTCCTGCCCTTCCTGGGCTCGATCCGTCCCGCCGAGCTCGAGCGACCGGTGTCGCGTGTCGGCCGCTGGCGGCTGGCGATGACCCCGGGCCTCACCTCCGGGCTGATCCTCGGCTCCTCGTCGTGGCTGCTCATCGGGGGCTTCGATGCCGTGTGGGCTCGCTACATGACCGACCTGGGGGCGGACCCGGTGACCATCGGGTTCGGGTTCTTGGTGCTGGTGCTGCCGAGCGTGTTCTTCGCGCCGCTGGGCGGCCGCCTGGCGGATCGCATCAACCCGGTGCGTCTGGCAGTGACCGCCGTCATGATCGAGATCCCGCTGGTCGTGGCGTTCGGTTTCGCCGGCTCCATCCCCGTGCTGCTGGCGATCTCGGTGGCCCAGGCGGTCGTGTGGTCCTTCATCACACCCCCTGCCCAGGCGGCGGTGGCCAAGGTGAGCCCTCCCGGTCAGGTGGCCGAGGCGCAGGGGCTCATCGAGGCGGTCGGCCTGGTGTTCGCAGCCGTCGGGGCGATCGGAGGGGCGCCGATCTACGACGCGCTCGGGCCGCGCTGGCTGTTCGGGCTGTTCGGGCTGGCCATCTTCGTCGCCGGGCTGGCGGTCCTGGCGATGCGGCCACGGTGGAAGGACGCGTTCACACCGGCCGGGGTGGGCTCGTCGTAAGCTCGCCCGGGGAGGACGATGGAGATCGAGTACACCGAGGCTGATGGCCGCCTGGGACCGCCGGACGGGCGGGACTTCCCTCGCTTCATGGGCCCGTCCACCTTCGCCCGCCTGCCATCGCTCGACCGGGTCGAGCGTGCCGACGTGGCGATCCTCGGCCTGCCCTTCGACTCCGGCACGAGCTACCGGCCGGGAGCCCGGTTCGGGCCCCTCGGCATCAGGAACGGCTCTCGCCTGCTGCGGGCCTATCACGCCCCGCTCGACGCCTCACCCTTCCACGATCAGCAAGTGGCGGATGCCGGCGACGTCCCGCTGAGCCCGTACTCGATCGATGATGCGATCGCCGCTGCCGAGGCGGCCGCCCGTGAGCTGGTCTCGGCGGGGACCCGGGTCGTGGCGTTGGGCGGAGATCACACGATGGCGCTGCCGATGTTGCGGGCGGCCGCGGCCAGCGGGCCGGTGGCGCTCGTGCACTTCGACGCCCACCTCGACACTTGGGACACCTACATGTCGGCCCCCTACACGCACGGCACGCCGTTCCGGCGGGCGGCCGAGGAAGGGCTGTTCCTGGAGGGCCACTCCATGCACGTGGGGATCCGCGGGCCGCTCTATGGCCGCCGGGACCTCGAGGACGACCGTGACTTGGGGTTCTCGGTCGTCGGGACCTGGGAGACCGAGGAGATCGGCACCGCAGGGATCGTGGAACGGGTGCTCGAAAGGGTGGATGGCCACCCGCTGTACCTCTCGATCGACATCGACGTGCTCGACCCGGCGTTCGCCCCCGCCACCGGGACACCCGAGATCGGCGGGTTCTCGACCAGGGAGCTGGCCTCCATCCTGCGGGGTCTGGCCGGCAGCGATCTGGTGGGCGCCGACGTCGTGGAGGTGGCGCCCGTCTACGACCACGCCGAGGTGACGGCGATCGCGGCCGCCAACGTGGTGTATGAGATCCTCGGGCTGATGGCGGTCTGAGGGCGGTTGCCGCACCCCGCTCGGTACCCTGGGCGCATGGCCTCCATCATCGGCTTCGGCGGGTACGTCCCCGAGCGCGTCGTGACCAACGACGACTGGGCGGCCCGGCTCGACACGAGCGACGAGTGGATCACCCAGCGGACCGGGATCAAGCGGCGTCGCTTCGCCGCGCCGGACGAGACCACGATGACGATGTCGGCTCGAGCGGCCGAGCGAGCGCTCAAGGACGCCGGGATGATCGCCGGCGACCTCGACGAGATC
>JBPEXB010000480.1:0-1865 GCA_052032125.1 Acidimicrobiia bacterium | reverse complement strand
GCGGCCGGCGCCACGGTCATCCCACTCGAAGCCGTCGCGATCGATCCGGATCGACTGGTCGTCAGGCTGGACGACGGCGACGAGCTCGCCGCCCGCGCCGTCATGGTGGCGGCGGGGGCGTTCACGAATCGGCCCGGGTTGCTGCCTCAGCCAGTGGCTCTACGGCTGAAGCAGGAGTCGGTCTGCCTGGCCCAGCTGGACGAGGAGGAGGCGGCCCGGCTGGCGTCGCTCCCGGCCATGGTCTATCAACTGGCCGACTCCCGGATCAGCGACGTCTATGCGGCTCCTCCGGTGCGCTATCCCGACGGTCGCTGGTACCTCAAGTGGGGCGCCAACACGCTCGCTGATCGCTGGGTCGAGTCCTTCAACGACATCGGGGATTGGTATCGGGAGGGAGGCGATGCCGGGGCGGGCGCGATCCGACCGAGCATGGAGCGGCACCTCCCCGGTCTGCGAGCCGGCGGTTGGCACACCAGCCGTTGTGTGATCACGTACACGACCCACGGCCGGCCCTACCTCGACGCACTCGGGGACGGGCTGTTCGTGGCCGTTGGGGGCAACGGGCACTCGGCGAAGTGGTCGCCGGCGCTGGGAGGGCTGGCGGCGGACCTCGTGACGGGTGAGGCCTGGCCTTCCGGTATCCCTCCTGCCCTCTTCGAGGCCCGGTACGCCACCGGCGACACCGGGTGGGCGATTCGGGATCTCTGGTCGGATCGAGCCGGGGTGGCCGAGTGAACCCGATCGTGGTGCCCGCCGGCGACGCAGCAGCGATGGTCGTGTTCGGCGACGATCTCGATCTCGAGCTGAACGACGCCGTCTTGTCCTTGGAACGCCGCCTCTCCGAGGCCGACGTGCCGGGGGTCATCGAACTGGCGCCGGCGCTGGCGACCCTGCTCGTTCGGTTCGACCCGCTGGTCACGGACATGGCCACCATCGAGGACGCCGTGCTCGAGGCGCGAACTGGCCCCGACGACGAGGCACCGGCTCCCGGGCGACGGTGGACGCTCCCGGCGGCGTATGGAGGAACCTATGGACCTGATCTCGAGGAGGTGGCACAGAGCCTCGGCGTGACGCAGGACGAAGCGGTCACGGAGCACGCGTCGCTCGATCTCCGGGTGCTGATGCTGGGATTCGCGCCCGGGTTCGCCTACCTGGGCCTGGCCGACGAGCGTTGGAACCTGCCGAGGAGAGCATCGGTCCGCCCGGCGGTGCCCCCCGGCTCGCTGCTCGTGGCGGTGCGGCAGACGGCGGTCGGCGGCACCACCGTTCCGACAGGCTGGCACGTCGTCGGCCGCACGCCGGCGGCCCTCTTCTCGCCCACCGCCGACGAGCCCTTCCTCCTCCAGCCAGGCGACCGGGTGTCGTTCGAGCCGATCGACGGTGGAACATTCGAGGAGCTGGCCGAGGCCGCCCGACGCGGTCGATCCGTCGCTCGCCGCCGGTCCCCATGAGCGGCCAGTTCGAGATCCTCCGGGCGGGACCCGGCGTGACCGTGCAGGACCTCGGCCGTCCCGGGCTCCAGCGATTCGGCGTGCCCGAGGGCGGTGTGCTGGATCGCCACGCCCATCACGCCGCCGCCGCACTCCTCGGCAATCCCCCGGAACTGGCATCCCTCGAGCTGCTGTTGTCCGGTGTGCAGCTGCGTGCGAGCAAGGGGACGCTCCAGGTGGCGGTCACGGGCCGTCCGGGGTCCATTTCGATCGACGGGACTCGTGTCCCTTCACTGGTGGTCCTCGACCTGCCGGCGGGGTCGACGCTCGACGTGCAGCCCGGTGCCGACGGCGCCATCGCCTACGTCGGCATCGGGGGCGGCGTGGCGACCGAGCCGGTGCTGGGGTCGCGGTCCACCCATGCCAGGGCCGGAC
>JBPEXB010000048.1:0-10648 GCA_052032125.1 Acidimicrobiia bacterium | reverse complement strand
GTCGGCGACGCCGACCGCCAAGCGATCATGGGAGCGATCGACTCCGGCTGGGTGGCTCCACTGGGTCCGGACGTCGACGGCTTGGAGGCCGAGCTGGCCGCCGCCACGGGTCGCACCCATGCGGTGGCGCTGGCGTCCGGGACCGGAGCTCTCCACCTGGCCCTGCTGGCCGCCGGCGCCGGACCGGGCATCCCGGTCATCGTCCAGTCACTCACCTTCGCCGCCACCGCCAACGCCGTCGTCTACACGGGAGCCACGCCGGTCTTCGTCGATTCCGAGCCCAAGAGCTGGAACATCGACCCGGATCTGCTGGCGGAGCGGCTCGAGCGCGCTGCGGCGGCGGGCGAGCCCGTGGCGGCGGTGGTGACGGTCGACCTCTACGGCCAGTGCGCCGACTATGAGCGGATCGTCGACATCTGCGACCGGCACGGTGTCACCCTCATCGAAGACGCCGCCGAGGCGCTCGGCGCCACCTACCGAGGTCGGCCGGCCGGCAGCTTCGGGCACGCCGCCATCCTGTCGTTCAACGGCAACAAGATCATCACGACCAGCGGGGGCGGAGCGCTGGTCACCGACGACGGCGACTGGGCCGAGAAGAGCCTGTGGCGGGCGACGCAGGCTCGCGATCCGGCGCCCCACTACCAGCATTCCGAGCTCGGCTTCAACTACCGGATGTCGAACCTGCTGGCGGCGATGGGGCGAGCCCAGCTCGCCGATCTGGAGCGGCGCGTCGAGCGGCGCCGGGACCACAATCGGTTCTATCGCTCGGCTCTCGGCGACCTGCCCGGCGTCGAGTTCATGCCGGAGATCCCAGAGGGCGAGTCGACGTTCTGGCTGACGACGCTCACGATCGACCCGGCCGTCGCCGGCACCGACCGGGAGGCGATCCGGCTGGCGCTCGAGGACGAGGACATCGAGGCGCGGCCGGTGTGGAAGCCGATGCACCTCCAGCCGTATTACGCCGAGGCGGAGATGGTGGGTGGAGCGGTCTCGTCACGTCTCTTCGACCACGGCCTCTGCCTGCCCAGCGGCAGCACCCTCAGCGACCACGATCGAGAGCGGATAGCTGAACTGTTCAGCGCCCAGTTCAGCTAGGCCGCGGCCCGGATTCCGGGATCCGGGGCCCCGGACCCCGCCGTGCACGACGCGGCGCCGGCGAGGCGTGGTGCGCCCCGCCGGCATGCAACCAGTGCGGCTGCGCCTACTCGCTCGGCCATTCGTTGAGTTGGATGACCGAGAACGCTCCCCCTTGTGGGTCGTGGATCGACGCCATCTTCCCGACCGGGGTGTCCATCGGCGGGACGAGGATCGTGGCGCCGAGTTCTTTCGCCCGCTCGACCAGCTTCTCCGTGTCGGCGGCGCCGAAGTACACGTGCCAGTGGGTTGGCACCTGCTCCATCGGCGGGTGCATCGTGCCACCGACGACCCGGTCGCCCACCTTGAACATGGTGTACGGCTCGCCGCCGCCCATGTCGGTCTCCTCGGCGTCGATGCCCAGCGCGGTGCGATAGAACTTGACCGCAGCCTCCGAATCGGGTGCGTACAGCTCGGCCCATGTGTAGGCGCCCGGCTCGTTGACGACGCCGGCGCCGGTGTGGGTCCCCGACTGCCAGAGCCCGAAGTGGGCGCCCTGCGGGTCGACCAGGTAGGACATGCGGCCGGTGTCCATGACGTCGAAAGGCTCGACCACGCTCGTGGCCCCGGCGTCGACCGCCGCCTGGTGGACGTGGTCGCAGGAGTCGACGGCGATGTAGGTGTTGTGCATCACCGGGATGCCGGCGTCGATCATCTCCTGCGGCTGTGGTCCGAGCCCACAGACATTGGCGCCGTCCTTCGATGCCATCGAGTACATGAGCTCACCATCGGGACCAGGGATGTCCTCCCAGGTCCACCCGAAGAGGTCTGCGTAGAACGCCTTCGTGCCCTCGATGTCGGCCGAGGAGATGTCGATCCAGCTCGGCGTTCCCTGAGGGAATCCGTTGCGACGTGGCATGGTTGCCCCTTTCCAGCGGCCAGGTGCCGCCCGCTCCGTGTCCCACCGACAACCCTATGTCGTCGATCGGCTGCTGTGGAAAGACGACGGAGCAGGGACCGCCGAATCGACAGCCGTCTCACATGACGATGCCGAGACCCCCGTCCACGGCGACGACCTGTCCCGTGAGGTACTCGCTTCGCAGCACACCGACACACGCCTCGGCGATGTCGTCTGGCAGCCCGGAGCGGCGCAACGGCGCCGCACGCTGCACCGACTCCCGAATGGTGTCCCAGTCCTGCGTCCAGGGCGTGTCGATGAGCCCCGGCGCCACCGCGTTGACCCGAACGTCCGGGCCGACCGCTCGGGCCAGCAGCACGGTCATGTGGTCGAGCGCCGCCTTGGAGCTGCCGTAGGGAATGGAGGAGCCCAGCGCCCGCCGGCCGGCCACCGACGTGATCGTGAGGATCGATCCGCCCCCGCTCTCGCGCATCACCGGCACCGCGAGGCGGCACATGCGCCAGGTGCCCAGCACGTTGACCTCGAAGATCCTCCGCCACACCTCGTCGGTGGCGGCCTCGAGATCCGCATGCGGGATGACCTCGGTCGTCCCGGCGTTGTTGACGAGGATATCCAGCCGGCCATAGGCCGCCGTGGCGGCGGCGATGATCCGCTCACAGTCTCCGGGGTCGGCGATGTCTCCCTGCACGTAGAGCGCCCGCTCGAGCTCGCCGGCGATGCGGGTGCCTTCACCGACCGAGCGCACCGAGTTGATGACGAGCGAGGCGCCCTCGGCGGCCAGGCGACGGGCGATCGCCTCGCCGATGCCGGAGGTCGAGCCGGTGACGATGGCGACGCGGTCGGTGAGCTCCATCCTCCGAGCCTACGGACCGGACGGCCGGCCCGGCGTCAGTCTCCCCAGTACCGCTGTTCCCGCCAGGGGTCGCCGTACATGTGGTAGCCGTTCCGCTCCCAGAACCCCGGCTCGTCGGCGGCCACGAATCTGACGCCGCGCACCCACTTCACCGACTTCCAGAAGTAGAGGTGCGGAACGACCAGCCGCAACGGCCACCCGTGCTCGAGCTCGAGATCCTTGCCGTCGAATCCCCAGGCGAACAGGTTGTCGGGCGCCAGGAAGTCCTCGATCGGCAGGTTGGCGGTGAAGCCGTGCTCGGCGAACACCACGACGTGGGTGGCGCCCGGATTCACCTCGACGCGAGCCATGAGGTCGGCCACGCGCACCCCCGTCCAGGTCGTGTCGAGCTTCGTCCACTTCGTCACGCAGTGGATGTCGTACGTGAGGTCGACCGAGTCCATCGCCTTGATCTCGTCGAGCGTGAGCGTCAGCGGCTCGAGGACCAGCCCCTCGATCGAGAACGTCCAGGTGGCCAGGTCGATCGTGGGGGTGACGCCCGCGTGCAACACCGGGAACCGCTCGGTCACATACTGGCCGGGAGGCACCCGGGAAGGGTCGATCCCCTGCGATGCGAGTTCTTCCCGATTGCGTGCTCGAAAGCTCATCTCTGCCTCACCGATACAACCTGGACCGAGGGTTAGCCTACGCCCCACGCTCCCGGAGGCGAGCCGTGACACCCGACCCAACCGAGGAGCGAGGAACTGCGCCGGTTCGGTGGAGACTCGGCAAGCTCTCGCTCATCTTCCTCGCCATCGTGGGTGTCGGTCTGGTCGTCAACTTGGCCCTGAACGCCGACGACCCGCCGACCGACCCCGAGGCGACGGAGTTCGACGTCGCCTCGTTCCCCAGGGGTGCCCTCGGCGGCGAGCCGGCTCCCGATGTGTCCTTCCCGCTCTTCGACGGGACCACGTTCTCGATGGCCGAACACTTCGCCACCGACGGACGCCCGGTGGTCTTGAACTTCTGGGCCAGCTGGTGCTTCCCGTGCCGGACCGAGATGCCGGAGTTCTCGGAGGTGGCCGAAGAGAATCCCGACGTCGCCTTCATCGGCGTGGCGGTCGACGACGCCGAGTCCTCCGCCGCAGACTTCGCCGAGGAGATCGGTGTCTCCTACCCGCTCGGCTTCGACGAGGCCGGGTCGGTGGCATCGTCCTATCCCTACATCGGCCTGCCGACCACCTTCCTCATCGGCGCCGACGGCGTGGTCACCCATCAGATCCAAGGTCAGGTCACCGGCACGGTGCTCCAAGCGTTCATCGATCACGACTTCGCCGGGTAGGGACGCAGTGGAGCACGCAACGCCGACACGTCCGCACCCGGGGCCGATCGCGCCGACGCACCGGCGAATGATCGCCTCAGGGAGCTAGATGCCCGTCATCCGGTATCACGTGGCGCTGGACGACGCCGTGCTCGAGGCCGGCTTCGAGGCGATCCGCCACGAATTCGACGTCCCCGACCACCATCCCGCCGACGCACTGGCGGAGGCGGAGCAAGCTGCCCGGTCCGGGCCCACGCTGCCGCCGGGCGCTCCGTCGAGGTGGGACGACCGTCGCGATCTCGAGCTGGTGGCCATCGACCCGCCCGGGTCCAGGGACCTCGACCAGGCCTACACCGCAGAGCGGACCGATGACGGGTACCGCATCCAGTACGCCATCGCCGACGTCGCCGCCTTCGTCGCTCCCGGCGGAGCCCTGGAGACCGAGGCCCTGGATCGCGGCGTCACCCTCTACGCGCCGGACCGCCGCACTTCGCTCCACCCCGAGCGGATCAACGAGGACGCCGCCAGCCTCCTCCCCGGCCAGACGCGTCCCGCGGTGCTCTGGACGATCGATCTCGACCCAGCCGGCGAGTTCCGCCACGCGGATGTCCGTAGGGCAACCGTCGAGGTCCGGGAGGCGATGACCTACCAGGAGGCCCAGGACGAGATCGCCGATCGACCCCGTCCGGCGTTGGCGCTGCTGCGTGAGATCGGCTCGCTGCGGGCCGACCTCGAGCGGGCTCGCGGGGCGGTGAGCCTGGCCCTGCCGAGCCAGGAGATCCGTAAGGACGAGCATGGGCATGTCGTGCTGGCCTACGACGAGACGCTCCCCGTCGAGCGATGGAACGCCCACATCTCGCTGCTCACCGGCATCGCCGCCGCCCGGTTGATGCTCGACGCCGGAGTCGGGATCCTTCGCACCCTGCCACCGGCGGACGACGAGACGATCGACGGCCTGCGCCGCACCGCTCGCCACCTGGAGGTCGCATGGCCGGACGACCAGAGCTACGCAGATCGGGTCAGGACACTGGATCCGGCCCGCCCGGCCGAAGCGGCGCTGCTGATGCGCTCCGCCCGGGCGCTGCGCGGGGCCGGTTACGTGGCCTTCGAGCGAGCCGAGGAGATCCCCGACCAGCACGAGCACTCTGCCATCGCCGCCCCCTACGCCCATGTCACTGCACCTCTGCGCCGCGTCTGCGATCGCTACGCCAACGAAGTGGTGCTGGCCGTCTGCGCCGGCGTCGACCCATCGCCCTGGGCGGTGGGGATCCTCGACGAGCTGCCGTCGGTGATGGGCCGGACGCGCCAGCGCGAGCAGGCGTTCGAGAAGGCGATCCTCGACTACCTCGAGGCGATGGTGCTGTCGGGCCGGGTGGGAGCCGTGTTCGATGCGGTCGTGGTCAACCATCGCCGCGAGGCCGCTGTCATCCAGCTGCGCGAGCCGGCCGTCATCGCCACATTGGAGCCGAGGCGCCCGTTGGGCGAAGTGCTCAGGGTGCGGCTCACCGACGTCGACCTCGCCGCCCGCACGGCCACCTTCGAGCCGGCCTGATGAGGCTCACACGGGGGTCCGAACGTGCCGACACACATGGGATGACACACCAACCCGTCGCCCTCCTGACGATGTCGGCCGGATACGCCCGGGGCCGGGATAGCGTTCGATCAGCATGAAGACGCTGAAGGTCGCCGGATGGTCGATGATCGGAGTGGGATCGCTGATCCTGCTCTTCCTCGGCTACCAGCTGCTGTTCACCAACCTGCTCACCGCCCGTGCCCAGTCGGCTGCCTCGTCGGCGCTGAGCGAGCGGTTCGAGGAGCTGCGCGTCGCCGAGCCCGACGAGGTCGTGGTCGTGCCCACGCTCCCCCCGGACACGGAGGAGCCTCCGGACGATGACGGCACCCCTCCCCCGACCAACGCGGTCACGCCGCAGGCGGAGCCGATCTCCTACTTCCCCGAGGACAACCCGGAGATCGGCACGGAACTCGGTCGCATCCTCATCCCCAGGCTCGACCTCGACAAGGTGATCGTCGAGGGGGTGGACCGCGGCGAGCTCAAGCGGGGGCCAGGCCACATGCCGTGGACGCCGATGCCTGGGCAGGCGGGTAATGCGGTCATCTCGGGTCACCGGACGACCTACGGTGCACCGTTCTTCAGACTCGACGAGTTGGAGCCCGGCGACGAGATCCTCGTCGAGACCGTGGTCGGCACACACACGTACGTCGTACGCGAGTCGATCGTCGTGCTCCCCACCGATGTCTGGGTGACCAACTCGCGTCCGGGGGCGTGGCTCACCCTCACCACCTGCAATCCACGTTTCTCGGCCCGCCAGCGTCTCGTGATCGTGGCGGAGCTGGTCGCGGGTCCCAACCTGGAATACGCTCAAGCCATCAAGAACGGGATCGTCGACCAAGCGAGCGCCTGATGAAACAGTTCCTGGCCCGCCTCCCCGGCCCTACGGCAGTCCGGGTGGTCCTCCTCATCCTGATCGTGCTGGTCGTGCTCGTGCTGCTCGGCGTCCTCTTCGAGTGGGCGGGCGGCCTCCTCGACGACGGCGGCACGATCGGATGAGCCGTGCGGGGAATCGCTAAGGCGACCCCTCCACTTGCCGCAGGCCACCGAGCAACAGATCGAGGTGCTCCCAGCCGAGGTGGCTCCACACCCAGTATGAGCAGTCGAACCCGGCCGGCTGGATGAAAGCCTCGATGCCGTACAGGCGCGGTTCGGCGAAGCCAACCGTGCCGTCGTCCCATTGGTATGCCAACGGCAGGCCGCCATCCGTGTCGGGTGGGAAGGTGCCGATGCCGATCGCCCCGCGCCCGCAGTCCTCGCACGGCTCAGAGGAGCCGTCGTGGCCAGGGCCGGAGGGACGGTCGAACGCGACCAGCATCGCCCCCTCGTTGAGCGCCCGCCGGGGCTCGCCGTCCTCGGCTTCACCCAGGTCGCCGAAGACCAGCAGCGGGCACGACGCAGGCTCGCCGGCCTCGGCCCACTCGTCGAAATACACGTCGGACACGTCGTCGGCCGGCAGTGGATCGAGCTCGACCCACGACGGCACACCCATCGACATCACCCCGCGCGGCTCGTCCGCCACATAGGTCGGTGATCGCAAGCCCTCGACGAATCGCAGCTGGTCGATCAGCGCCAGCAGGTGCTCCTCACCGAGGAACGACCACACCTGATACAGACAGCCCTCTCCGGCGATCCGAAGCTCGCCGAGCAGCGGTGCCAGCGGATCGTCGAAGGCGAAGCCCTCGGCGCCGTAGCCCAGCAACGAGCCATCGTCGTAGGTCACCTCGGCCGGCCAGCGGCCCTCCAACCCCACGTCCTCGGCCAAGACGCCCACGCCGGCGATGCCGTAGGCGCCCCGCCCGCAGTCCTCGCAGTAGACGCCGGTCGGCTCCCGTCCGGGGCCGGCGTCCCGATCCCAGGCCACACCCCATCCGCCGCTGAAGTTGGCGCGTCGGAGCGTGCCGGTGCCGCCGTCGACCTCCGGTGTCTCGGCCGGGTAGAGGGCCGAGCAGGCCCCGTTGTTGTCGGCGGCGTCCCACTCGGTCTGCACCACGTCGGGTGCCTCGGCGAGTGCGGCCGCCGACCACGGCGCACTCGCCGCCGGTGGTGGCGTGGTCGTGGTGGTGGTGGACGAGGTCGTCGTGGTGGCAGCGGTCGTGGGAGTCGTGGTGGTGGCGACGGTCGTCGTGCTGCTGGGCGCGATGGTGGTCGAGGTCGTGCTCTCACCCTCACCGGCGCCACACGCCGCGACGAGCAGCACCACGACCATCGCCAG
Organism: Acidimicrobiia bacterium; assembly: GCA_052032125.1. Lineage (GTDB taxonomy): Bacteria > Actinomycetota > Acidimicrobiia > Spongiisociales > Spongiisociaceae > JBPEXB01. The sequence goes on along the minus strand of JBPEXB010000048.1, from coordinate 2,717 downwards.
GCTGATCCGTCGAGACATCGCCGCCACTCCCTTCTGTGAGGTCAGGCAGACAACGCTCCAGGCCGTCGGCGAGTTTCAGGCCGGAGGCGACCCTCTCCATCGCGGCGCCCGCTTCTCCTGGAAGGCCGCCACGCCTTCTCGGGCGTCCTCGCTCATCGTGATGGCGGTGAGGCCGGCCTGCAGATGGTCGAGAGCGTCGTCGAACGACATGTCCTGGATGGCGTAGAAGCTGTCCCGCCCGTAGGCCATGGCCGCGGCCGGCGTGTCGGCCAGCATCTCGACATACCGGTCGACCTCGGCGTCCAGCTCGCCCAGCGTGCCGAACACCCGGGTGACGACGCCGAGATCGACCCCCTCGGCCGCCGAGAGCACCCGCCCGGTCATGAACAACTCCAGCGCCTGGCGAGGCGGCATCAGTCTCTGGAGCACCGCCGAGATCTGCATCGGCCACAAGCCCACCCGCATCTCGGTCGCCCCGATACGGGCGTCGTCCACCGCCAGCACGATGTCACAGGCCGCCGCCAGCCCGAAGCCGCCCGCCAGGGCATGCCCATTGACCCGGGCGATGGTCGGCGTTCCGCCCCGCCTCATCAGCTTGAAGATCTCGGCGATGAGGCCGCGAGTGCGGTGCAGCCCCACCGGGTCGTCGAAGAACCCGCCGCTCAGATCGCCTCCGGCGGAGAAGGCCTGATCACCCGCGCCGGTGATGACGATCACCCGGACCTCGGGGTCCGTGGTCGCCTGGCGGAGTGCGTCGCGCAGGCCTTCCAACGTGGCTGCGGACAGCGGGTTGCGTCGCTCTGGGTCGTCGATGGTGAGCGTGGCCCTGGGCGGGGTGACGTCGTATCGGAGCATGACGGAGACCTTAGGGAGAACGTGGGTCAGCTGCCGGAGGACCAATGACGTCGTACTGGTACGGTGCCAGGCATGGTCTGGTTGGGCTTGGTCCTGTTCGTGTCGATCGCGCTCGCCGTGCTGCGAGGGGGTCGGCTCCTCCACCTGGCCGAGATCCACCTGCGCTGGTGGCCGCTGCTCCTCGTCGGATTCGCCATGCAGGCGGCGACCGTGTTCCTGCCGGACGACGCCTCCTGGTCCTTCCGGACCGGCGTCATCTTGATCCTGCTCTCCTATATTCCGTTGCTGGCCGTGGTCCTCGTCAATCGCTCACGCACCGGCATGTGGTTGACCGGCCTCGGCATCGTGATGAACTTCCTCGTGATCCTCGTCAACGGCGGGATGCCGGTGCTCTCGGAAGCCGCCCAGGTGGCCGGAGGGTTCGACGCCGACATCGCCATCCTCGACGATCACAAGCACGTGCTGCTCGACGACACCTCACGCCTCACGTTCCTGGCCGACGTGATCCCGCTGCGGGCGTTCGGGATCGGCCAGGTCCTCTCCATCGGCGACGTGTTCCTGGCGGTCGGGCTGGGGGCGTTCCTGGAGAGCGAGCTGCGCAAGCCGATCCACTGGTTCAAGCGGGGGGCGGCCGGTCGCCCCGGTTCGGCGCACGACGCCCAGTAGGCCTCAGACCGCCTCGCGTCGCTCCAGCACCGCCCGGATGGCGCCCACCACGTCCGGGTCGTAGTCGTAGGCGGCGCCGCGATGGAGCACCTCGAGCGCCTCGACGGGCATGAACCCCAGCTCGGTCGTGGCGTGGTCGTAGGCCGAGGCCGCCTTGATGATCTTCGAGCCCATCGGCAGGTGGGGGTCCTTCTGCTCGCCGGGCCGGCGATACGGCTCGTGCTGCTTCAGCACCAGCTCGGACACCCGCTTGAGGTAGGGGACCTCGGCCACCATCTCGGAGCCCCAGCGGGCGATGTCCTCGTCGGTGAACCCCATCCGCAGGATGGACGGTTGGTTGAGCGTGATCCGCCCGATGTCGTGCATCTGCGCGGCGAACTCGAGGTCTTGCGTCTCGGATGCCGAGAGGCCGAGCTCGTTGGCGATGTCGGTCGCCAGCGCGGCGGTGCGGTCGCCATGGCCATCCGGCGACAGTGCCGACACCTCGGGGATGCGGGCCAGCGCCCGAATGGTCTGACGGTAGGTCAAGCGTGTGCGATGTGCACGATGGAAGGCGATGTGGGCGAAGGCATACGGCATCAGCGAGACCGGCAGCGCCCACCACCACTCCGTGGCACGCCAAGCGATGCCGAAGAACACCCCCGTCGCCAGAACGCTGGCCGCCACCGGCCATCCGCGGAGCGCCGTCGTGGCATGGTGCCACCAGGTCTGGCGGGATCGGATGCCGGCGGTGATGGCCCAGAGCGTCACGTCGACCATGAACCACGTGAGTGCCGCCGCCGAGATGGCAGTTGTCTGCGCACCCTCGGCAGAGAACCGAGAGTCGCCCAGCGTCACACCGATCACGATCTCGAAGACGACGGCGAACGCCGTGGCGTTGGCGAGGTGGCGGGCCAACGAGGCGATGTTGGCCATCCGGTTGCGTCGCGCCAATCCCAGGTAGGCGTGAGCGCCGATCGTGCCGAGCGCCAGCACGGTGATGATCTGCGATCGTTCGAGGTGGCCGGCATCGTCCATCAGCACCAGCGGGGCGGCGGCCAGCGCCGCCAAGGACAACGAGTACCGGATGCCGGCGTCGGTGGGCACGGTGAAGGCCATCAGCGCAGTCATGGAGAGCACCAACAAGCCGACCTCCACTACGCCGCCGGTGAGCGCCATGCCCAGCCAGCCGAGGCCGGCGCCGATGGCGGCAGCCA
>JBPEXB010000479.1:0-5417 GCA_052032125.1 Acidimicrobiia bacterium | reverse complement strand
TCAAGGACGCCAACCCGGGCGCCGGCGTGAAGAAGGGTGAGGTCGTCAAGGCCGTCGTGGTGCGCACCGCCAAGGAGCACCGGCGCCAGGACGGGACCTACATCCGGTTCGACGACAACGCCTGCGTGATCATCAACGAGAACCAACAGCCGCGTGGTACCCGCATCTTCGGACCGGTCGCCCGTGAGCTGCGCGAGCGCCGCTTCATGCGGATCGTCTCGCTGGCCCCGGAGGTGCTGTGATGAGCCTCAGAGAAGGTGACCGCGTCATGGTGATCGCGGGCAAGGACAAGGGACGGGAGTCCCGGATCGCCCGCGTCATCCCGGACAAGAACAAGGTGATCGTCGAGGGTGTCAACACCGCCAAGCGGCATCAGCGGGCCCAGGGCCAGACGATGCAGGCCGGCATCATCGACAAGGACATGCCGATCGACATCTCCAACGTGATGCTCGTGTGCGACACCGACGGTCCGGTGCGGGCCGGTCAGGGTTTCGACGACGACGGCAACAAGTACCGCCGCTGCGTCAAGTGCGGCAAGGAGATCTGACGATGGCTCCCCGTTTCAAGCAGCAATACGTGGACGGCATCCGCGACCGGCTTCGTGAGGAGCTGCAGTTGGACAACCCGATGCTGGTCCCGACCCTCGACAAGATCGTCGTGAACATGGGCGTCGGCGAGGCCGTGGCCGACGGCAAGCAGATCACCGCTGCCATGGAGGATCTGGCCACCATCACCGGCCAGAAGCCCAAGCTGAACCGCGCCGGCAAGTCGATCGCCAACTTCAAGCTCCGGGCCGGCAACCCGGTGGGATGCTCCGTGACCATGCGCGGCGATCGCGCCTGGGAGTTTCTCGATCGTTTGATTACCATCTCGATTCCCCGTATCCGCGACTTCCGCGGGCTCAATCCACGGTCGTTCGACGGCCGCGGCAACTACAGCTTCGGGGTCACCGAGCAGCTGATCTTCCCGGAGATCGACTACGACAAGGTGACTGCGGTGCGCGGGATGGACATCACGATCTGCACGACGGCCGCCGACAACGCGGGCGCCAGGGCGTTCCTCGACGCCTTCGGCTTCCCCTTCCGGCGGCCCCAGCCCGCCCAGAGCTCGTAAGGACGAGGAACCCATGGCCAAGAAATCGATGATTGCGAAGAACAAGCAGCGGGCCGAGCTGATCGAGCGGTACCGGGAGCGCCGGACCGAGTTGCTCAGCGTGATCAAGGACCCGGATGCATCGCTCGAGTCCAAGCGCGAGGCCTACAAGGCCATCGCCAAGATGCCCCGCGACGCCAGCCCGACCCGGTACCGCAACCGGTGCGGGGTGAGCGGCCGCCCCCGTGCCTACCTGCGCCAGTTCGGGATGTCCCGTATCGCCGTGCGCGATCTGGCCCACAAGGGCGAGCTTCCGGGCGTGAAGAAGTCCTCCTGGTAGAGATGGTGAACCGCTGATGATGACCGACCCGATCGCCGACATGCTCACGCGAATCCGCAACGCCAACCAGGCGCTGCACAAGACCGTGACCATGCCGTCGTCCAAGCTGAAGGAAGAAGTCGCCAAGGTGCTGGCCGCCGAGGGCTACGTCGAGGGTTACGACGTCGCCGCCGCCGGGCCCGGCAAGGAGATCACGATCCGCCTGAAGTACACCGGCAAGGCCAACCGTGACCGGGTGCTGCAGGGCGTGCGGCGGCTGTCCTCGCCTGGACGTCGCGTCTACAAGGGCGCCGACGAGCTTCCTCGCTCGCAGGGCGGCCTGGGCACGGTCGTCGTGTCGACGTCCCAGGGCCTGCTGCCCGACCGCGAGGCGCGCAAGCGCCGCCTCGGCGGCGAGCTGATGTGTGAGGTCTGGTAGCCATGAGCCGTATCGGAAAGCTCCCGATCCCGATCCCCAGCGGTGTGGAGATCGACGTGTCCGGCCAGGACGTGTCGGTCAAGGGCCCCAAGGGCACCCTCAGCCGCACGTTCAACGAGCGGGTCTCGGTGGCCGTCGAGGACGGCAACTGCGTCGTGAGCCGCCAGGACGACCAGCGGGAGAGCAAGGCCATGCACGGCCTGACCCGGGCCCTGATGAACAACATGATCACCGGCGTGTCCGACGGGTACGCCAAGACGCTGACCATCGTCGGCGTGGGCTATCGCGCCGCCGCCCAGGGCAAGGGCATCGAGCTCCAGGTCGGTTTCAGCCACCCGGTGAACATCGAGGCGCCGGAGGGCATCGAGTTCGAGGTGCCCGACCAGACGACCATCGTGGTCAAGGGCATCGACAAGGAGCTGGTCGGCCAGGTGGCCGCCAACATCCGCAAGGTTCGCCCGCCCGAGCCCTACAAGGGCAAGGGCATCCGCTATCAGAACGAGTACGTCCGGCGCAAGGCCGGCAAGGCAGGAGTCGCAGGCGTATGAGCAAGTCACGTCACGACGCCCGGCAGCGCCGCCATCGGCGCGTGCGCAAGCGCGTCACCGGGACGCCCGCCCGCCCGCGGCTGGCGGTGTTCCGCAGCAACCGATACATCTACGCACAGGTCATCGACGATGTGGCCGGCACGACCGTCGCCGCCGCCTCGTCGCACGAGCAGTCCCTGCGCAGCAAGTCGCTGTCGCGGGAGACCGCCGCAGAGGTCGGCACCCTCATCGCCGAGCGGGCGAAGAACGCCGGCATCGACACCGTGGTCTTCGACCGCGGTGGCTACCCCTACCACGGGCGGGTGAAGGCCCTGGCCGATGCAGCACGGGAGGGCGGCCTTGAGTTCTAGACGACGAGACAACACCACGGACGGCCCGCAGCTCGACGAGCGGGTCGTGCAGATCAACCGCGTCGCCAAGGTGGTCAAGGGCGGCCGCCGGTTCTCCTTCACCGCGCTGGTGGTGGTGGGTGACGGCAAGGGCAAGGTCGGTGTCGGGTACGGCAAGGCCAAGGAAGTGCCTGCCGCCATCCAGAAGGGCATCGAGACGGCTCGCAAGAACATGTTCATGGTGCCGATGGCCGGCACGACGCTCATCCACGAGGTGATCGGCGTGCACGGCGCTTCCCGGGTGCTGCTCAAGCCGGCCTCGCCTGGTACCGGTGTCATCGCCGGCGGGGCGGTCCGGCAGATCCTCGAGGCGGCGGGTGTGCGCGATGCCCTGGCCAAGTCGCTCGGCTCGCCCACCCACCTCAACGTGGCCCGGGCGACCGAGAACGGCCTCAAGAGCCAGCGCCGTCCCGAGGACGTCGCCCGCCTGCGCGGCAAGACCCCCGAAGACGTGGCGCCCCCGGGGCTGCTGGCGTCCTACCGGTCCACCGAGATGGTCCGCGCCTCGGAGAACTCCTGATGGCGAAGGGAAAGAGCACCCTGCAGGTGACGCTGCGGCGCAGCCTGATCGGCCAGAAGCCCAAGACGCGGGCAACGGTCAAGAGCCTGGGGTTGCGCAAGATCAACTCGACCGTCGAGCACCAGGACACCCCCGACGTGCGGGGCATGCTGCACAAGGTGCGGCACCTGGTGGAAGTCCAAGAGAAGTAGAACGGCGAGTACTCAGTACTCAGTACTCAGTACTCGGTACCCCTCGCGTCGCGAGGACTGGGACGAGGCAATGAGCGAGAAACGCAACCAATTGAAACTTCATCATCTGCGGCCGGCCGAGGGGTCGAAGCAGAAGAAGATCCGGGTCGCCCGCGGCGAGGCCGGTCGACGGGGCAAGACCGCCGGTCGCGGCACCAAGGGCCTGAAGGCTCGCAACTCGGTGCGCCCTGGCTTCGAGGGCGGCCAGACGCCGCTGCAGATGCGGATTCCGCAGCTGAAGGGCTTCAAGCCGCACAACCGCCAGGAGTACACGGTGGTCAACGTCGGCGCCCTCAGCTCGTTCCGCAAGGGCTCGACGGTCACCGTCGAGGACCTGCGCGCCAAGGGATTGGCGAAGAAGCGTGGCAAGATCAAGGTGCTCGGCGAGGGTGATCTCGACAAGTCCCTGACCATCGAGGCCCACGCGTTCAGCGGCTCGGCCCGCGAGAAGATCGAATCCGCAGGCGGGACCTGCGTCGTCGTCGACTGACAAGCGAACACCAGGGGACGAGCCGGAGCCCCGAGATCAACTGAGAAGGCTGCATGCTGAACGTCTATCGCTACATGTTCAAGATCCCGGACCTTCGGAAGAAGATCCTCTTCACCCTGATGATCTTCGGGATCTACCGCTTCGGTGCAGCCATCCCGGTCCCCGGCATCGAGCTCGACCGCGTCGAGCAGTTCGCCGACACCGCTGCCCAGGGCGGCGCACTGGGCCTGCTCAACCTCTTCTCCGGCAACGCCCTCGAGACCTTCTCGGTCTTCAGCCTCGGGATCCTGCCCTACATCACCGCCAGCATCATCATGCAGCTGCTGGCGGTCGTCATTCCTCGCCTCCAGAAGCTCCAGGACGAGGGTGAGTCGGGCAGGGCCACCATCACCAAGTGGACCCGCATCGTCACCGTCATCCTCGCCCTGCTGCAGTCGACGGGCCTGACCTTCCTCTTCAGCCGGGGCAGCAGCTTCACGGGCGGATTCGTGCTGATCACCAACTACACACCGATGCGGGTGTTCGTCATGGTCATCACGATGACGGCCGGTACCGCGTTCATCATGTGGCTCGGTGAGCTGATCACCCAGCGGGGTGTCGGCAACGGCATGTCGCTGATCATCTTCATCAGCATCGTGGCGGCGCTGCCCAGCCAGTTCTCCTTGATCTGGCAGACGACCATCCAGGCAGGGCGCTCGTCACTGTTCGTGCTGGTGGTGGTCATGTTCCTGGCCATGATCGTGGGCATCATCTACGTCGAGCAGGGCCAGCGAAGAATCCCGATTCAGTTCGCCAAACGCATCCGCGGCCGCCGCGTGATGGGCGGCCAGAGCACCTACATCCCGCTGAAGATCAACATGGCCGGCGTGATCCCGGTGATCTTCGCCACCTCGATCCTGTTCTTCCCCGTGATCATCTCGACGTCGATCCCCAACGACGGCGGCTTCTTCACGGCGCTGCGGGACTTCATCAACCAGCACCTGGTGCCGTCGGGCCACGCCTCGGGCGCCACCAGCTGGTGGTACATCCTCATCCTGTTCACGCTGATCGTGTTCTTCACGTACTTCTACACGGCGATCCAGTTCGACCCGGTGCGCCAGTCCGAGATGATCCAGCGCCAGGGTGGCTTCATCCCCGGCCAGCGTCCCGGCCAGCAGACCTCTCGCTACCTCGAGCGCATCCTCAACCGGATCACGCTGCCGGGTGCGATCTTCCTCGGCTTCATCTCGGTGCTGCCCGCCATCGCCTCGGCCATCTGGGGCATCCCGGTCGGGTTCTCCGGCGTGTCGATCCTCATCGTCGTCGGCGTCGCCCTCGAGACCATGAAGCAGATCGAGAGCCAGCTGACGATGAGGAATTACGAGGGGTTCCTCACGTGAGTGCCTCTCGG
>JBPEXB010000478.1:0-7842 GCA_052032125.1 Acidimicrobiia bacterium | reverse complement strand
CCCGGCCGAGAAGATCATCGAATACGCCCTCGACGAGCGTCGCGGCGGGCGACTGGTCGACCTGCCCGTGCGGGCGTTCGTCGAGGAGACCGCCTCGGAGTCCCCTGCGCCCGGGGGTGGGTCGGTGGCGGCGACCCTGGGCGCGCTGGGCGCGGCGCTGGCGACCATGGTGGCCAACCTCGGCTCGCACCGGCGCGGGTGGGACGATCGCTGGGAGGAGTTCTCCGACTGGGCCGATCGGGGCAAGGCGTGCCACGACGCGCTGCTGCGCCTGGTCGACGAGGACACGGAAGCGTTCAACGACATCATGGCCGCCTGGCGACTCCCCGACGACACAGAGGCGGCGCAGGCGGAGCGGCATCAAGCGATCCAGCAGGCCACGCTGCGAGCCACCGAGGTGCCGTTGCGGGTCATGGAGGTGGTCGCCGACAGCGTTCCCGTGATCCGGGCGATGGCCGAGTCCGGCATGGCGTCGTCGGTCTCGGATGCGGGTGTGGCGGCGCTCTGCGCCCGCAGCGCCGCCATGGGCGCCCACCTCAACGTCCGCATCAATGCGGGCGATCTCGATGACGAGGCGACCGCGAAGGACCTCCTGGACCGAGCCGAAGCCATCGCCCAGGACCTGCGCCAGGCCGAGGCGGACATCCTCTCGATCGTCGACCGGCGGTTGTGAGATGAGCGCCCCGCCGCCGGCCACTGCGCCGCGCAGCGTGCTCTCCCGCGAGCTGCTCCCCGCCTCGATCGCCATCTTCGCCACCGCGGCGCTCGTGTCACTGCAGGTGATGGGCATCGCCGCCGCCACCCCCGAGATCGCCGCCGACCTCGGCGACGTCTCGCTCCTCCCGTGGGCCATCACCGCCTACCTCCTGACGTCGGGCATGGCGACCGTGGTGGCGGGCCCGTTCGTCGACAGCGTCGGGGTGCGCAAGGTGTTCCGGGTGGCGGTCGTGATCTTCGCCGCCGCCGGCTTCGCCGCCGCCTACTCCCCGACCATGGGTGCGCTCATCGCCATCCGCGCCGTGCAGGGCATCGGGGCCGGGTTGATCCTGACGTCTGGGAATGCCGCCATCTCGTTGATCTATCCCGACCATCTGGTGGCCAGAGCCTTCGCCGCCAACGCCACGGTCTGGGGCGTGATGGGGGTCGCCGGCCCGGCGGTGGCGGCGTGGATCCTCACGTTCTTGAGCTGGCAGTGGATCTTCTACCTCAACCTCCCCTTCGGGCTCCTGGCCCTGGCGGTCGGATGGCGGGCCATGCCAGGGCCGTACGGGAGTCGGGAAGGCCGCACCGACGTGCGGGGCCCGGTCTTGCTGGGCATCGTGGTGCTGGCGCTGCTCTTCGCAGTGGACGCCCTCGACGTGATCTCACTCGCATGGACGGCGGCCGCCGGGGCGGCGCTGGCCGGGTACGTGTGGCATGCCCGGCGGGTGGCGGCGCCGGTCGTGCGGCTCGAGCACATCGCCCGCCAGCCCTATCTCGGACTGGCAGCCTCGACAGGCCTGCTGCTGACCGGCACCTTCGCCATGAACAACTACATCCCCCTCTACGTGCGAGCCGCCAAGGACGCCTCACCGGGGATGACGGCATGGTCGGTCCTGCCGCTGACGGTCGGCTGGACGGTGGGGGCCGTCATCTCGAGCAGGATGGCCGACCGGCACAGCGAGTCGTGGATCGTGCTGCTCGGCTTCGTCGTCAACATCCCGTCGCTGGCGGCGACGTGGTTCCTGGTGCAGGCCGATGTGCCGATCCTGGGGCTGTTCATCACGTTCTTCACCGCCGGGGTGGGCGTCGGCATGAGCACCAACGCCGCACTCACCCTGCTGCGCTCGGTCACGGCCAACGCCCAGATCGGCCGGGCCAGCTCCGCCCATCTCTTCGGCCGCAACATGGGCTTCACCTTCGGAGCCGCCATCGGCGGGGCCGTCCTGCTGTTCGTCGTGGCCGGCCAGATCGGCGATCCCGAGCTGGTGCGAGGACTGCTGGCGGGTGATGCGGCGACCTCGCCTGCCGGCTCGGCGGGCGCCGTGGCCGACGGGTTCGCCGCCAGCGTGGCCGTCGGCCTGGTGCTCTCGGTCCTGGGCTTCCTCAGCTCGATCCGGCTCCGGCAGGCGCTCGCCTCGGTCCGGGCGGCCAAGCGAGGCGGTGCGGCAGAAGTAAGGTGACCCGATGCCCGCCGTCGTGGTCCCTGCGCTCGCTCAGACCGACCCGGCGCTCTGGTCGGTGGCCGCCGCCGGCATCGCCATCGTCTTCGCCATCGGCTCGAGCCTGCACCGCCGCCGCGGACGGCACCGACGCTGAGGCACGGGTGGGTCTACGACGCCAGGGAACTGGCTTGAGCCTGTGGCAGCACGATCGTCATCGTCGACCCGCGTGAGCGGCCGGGCGAGGAGGCCGTGAGCGTGCCTTGCATCGCCTCCACCATCGAGCGGGCCAGACCGAGCCCCAGACCGGTCCCGGTCTCGTTCAGGGTCACGCCCCGCTCGTAGGGCTGGAAGAGACGCTCCAATTCCTCGTCGGTCATCCCGACGCCGGTGTCCTCGACGGTGATGAGCGCCCGACCCTCGACGTCACGGGTGCGGACCGCCACGCTGCCGGTCGGCGTGTACCGGATCGAGTTGACGACCAGGTTGGTCAGCACCTGGCGGAGCCGCTTGCTGTCGGCCACCACCGGCCCGGTCAGGCCGTCCTGGAACGTCAGAGTGAGGCCCCGCTGGAGTGCCATCGGCGCCAGGTGGCGCACGACGGCGGCAGCCACCGCCGAGGCGTCCACCGGCGCATTGTGGACCTCGAAGAGCTCGGCGACGTTGGACTCGCGGTCGAGGAACTCGTTGACCAGCTCGAGCATGAACTCGCCGCTCGCCTTGATCTCGGTCAGGTACTCGACCGACTCCGGCGTCTCGTTCCCGGCGTCGGCCAGGAGCAGGTCGACGAAGCCGAGCATCGCGGTGAGCGGCGTGCGGAGCTCATGGCTGACCGCGGCCGCCCGCTCGATGCCCACGTGGGCCAGCGAGGTGACCTCCTCGGCATGGTTGGCGATGTCGTGCTCCCAGGTGTGGGAGAGATGCTCGGCGAGCTCGCGCTGGTCGGCGGCGGCCTTCTGGAGGCGCATGACCAGCCGTCCGATGAGCCATCCCGAGGCCCCCAGCACGAGCGGTGCGAGGTCGATGACGAACAACAGTGGGTAGGCCCAATGCAGGTCGACGATCCCGAGGTGGGGCGACTCGGCCATGATGACGAACAGCATGCTGGCCGCCGGGAAGAGCATCCCGAACAACGTGCCGCGGATGGTCCACACCGCCACGGGATGTCGTGTGGCAGCAGAGATCTCCGATCGGATGGATATCCACACGCCGCGCATGGCTTCCCTGTCGGCCGGCGGCCCGACGAGTTGATCACATGCGCACGCGTGTTGTCGCGCTCAGCCCTGGTATTGGCCGATGATGGCTCCTACCAGGGCATTTCGATCCATCGTGGACCGGCCGTCGATCTCCAGTGCGGCGGCCTCCTCGCGGAGCTCATCGACGGACTTCTTCTCCAGCCGGACGACGTGCTTCTCTCGCTCCAGACGGCGGCCCAGCTCGGCGAGGCGATCACCGGACATCAGCTCCCGAACCTTCGGGAACATCTCTTCCTCTTCTTCCCCGGCGTGGTGCTCGACGTTCTCGATGAGCACGGTCATCTTGGCGACGTAAGCATCGTCCGACGGCGTCAGGTTGCGGATCTCCTCGATGAGGACGTCGACGACGTGGTGCTCCTCGTTGCTCTCGTCCGTGAGGTCGTCGAGGCTCCCTCCGCCGGCCTCACGCACCGCCGGGTAGAAGACACGCTCCTCGATGGCAGTGTGGGTCTCCAACTCGTCGAAGATCTTCTCGACCACCTCGGCCATCATCTCCTGATCCTCGGCCTCTTCGGCCTGGCGGAACTTCATGAAGAGATCCCGGGCCTTGTCGTGATCGGACTTCAAGACATCGATGGCGTCCATGTCGTGCTCCTCCATTCGGACGGTGGCGGGCAGGAGCTACCCCCGGCGTCGCCTGGTCAAACCATCAGCGGAAGTCCCGACTCTTGAGGGGGTCGGTCTCGATGGGGGTGAACGAGCGCGCCACCAGGTTGGTGACCCCGTCTCGATACTCCAGCACGCCGTCGATGATCAGCCCCGGGTTGCGGCGGGCGACCTCCTTGTGCTCCTTCCAGATGTCGGGCAGGACGACGATGTTCATCAACCCTGTCTCGTCCTCGAAGTTGAAGAAGATCACGCCCTTGGCGGTGCCAGGCCGCTGGCGATGGATCACCACCCCGCCCACCCGCGCCCGCACTCCGTTGCGCTGGGTGGCGAGGGCCTCGGCGATGGTCAGGCAACCGGCGGCGGCCAGGCGGTCTCGTACGAACTCGACCGGATGGCGCGACGACACCCCCGTGGCCCACAGGGTCGCCTGATGGGACTCCTGGACACCGATCGGCTCCAGCTCGGGCGATTCGAGCCCTGGTGTCAGCGGAAGCCGGCCGGGCCCGATCTCGGCGAGCGCCCCCGCCGCCCACATCCCCTCCCGGATGCCGAGACCGAGTGAGTGCAGGGCACCGGCGGCCGCCAGGCCTTCGAGGGCGTCGACGGGCAGGCCGGTGCGATGGGCGAGGTCGGCGGGATCGGTGAACGGGCCCCCGATCTGGCGGGCCACCTCGATGCGGGTGACCTCGGCGTCGCCGAGGTTGCGGACGTATCGAAGGCCCATGCGGACGGCCACGGCGAGACGGGGCGGATCCTCGACGGCGCCCCGGCCTCGCCGCCACTGCATCCCGTAGTACTCGACCACATCGTCCTCGTCGCTCGGGTGCGGCTCGACCGTGCAGTCGTACAGCGAGATGTTCACGTCGGGGTCGAGCACGATCACACCGTGGCGGATGGCATCCTGGACCAGCGAGTTGGGGCTGTAGAAGCCCATCGGCTGGGCGTTGAGCAAGCCGGCGAGGAACTCCGCCGGGTAGTGGTACCGAAGCCACGCCGACATGTAGACGATGTAGGCGAACGACACGGAGTGGCTCTCGGGGAAGCCGAACGAGGCGAACCCCTGCAGCTTCTCCCAGATCTCGTCGGCGGCCGCCCCGACGATCCCGTTGCGCTTCATCCCGTCGTACACCTCGTCGCGCAGGCGGGCCATCGCCTCGTCGGATCGCTTGTGGGTCATGGCCGAGCGCAGGCGATCCGACTGACCGCCGTCGAAGCCGGCACAGATACGGGCCAGCTCCATCAACTGCTCCTGGAACACCGGCACGCCGAGGGTCTTCTCGAGGATGCCCTCGGTGAGCGGGTGGGGGTAGCGGACCGGCTCCTCGCCGTTGCGCCGCCGCAGATAGGGGTGCACCGACGCCCCCTGGATCGGGCCGGGGCGGATCAGCGCCACCTCGACCGCCAGGTCATAGAACGTCTTGGGCTTCATCCTCGGCAGCGTCGCCATCTGCGCCCGCGACTCGATCTGGAACAGGCCGACCGTGTCCGCCTTGGTCATCATCTCGTAGACGGCCCGCTCCTGGGGGATGGCCGCCAGGTCGATGGCCTGCCCGTGGACCTCCTCGATGGCGTCCACGGTCAGGTGCAGGGCGTTGAGCATGCCCAGTCCGAGCAGGTCGAACTTCACCACCCCGATCGCCGCACAGTCGTCCTTGTCCCACTGGAGCACGGTGCGATCGACCATGCGGCCCCACTCGACCGGCACCACCTGCCACAGCGGACGGTCGGCGATCACGACGCCGCCCGAGTGGATGCCGAGATGCCGGGGAAACCCGTCGAGGCGCTGGCAGACGTCATAGACGAACTCGGCGGTCAGGCCCTCGGGCAGCGGCTCCTCCAGGCGCAGCGCCGCCGGCTTGCGAGTGTCCACGTACTTCGACATGCCGTCGACCTGCGCCTGGGTGAACCCGAAGGTCTTCGCCACGTCCCGCAGGACCGAGCGCGCCCGGTAGGTGATGACGTTGGCCACCATCGCCGCCCGTTCCCGCCCGTACCGGCGATAGCAGTACTGGATGACCTCCTCCCGCCGCTCGGCCTCCAGATCGAGGTCGATGTCGGGCGGGCGCCCGCGCTCGTCGGAGAGGAACCGCTCGAACGGCAGCTGGAGGCGGATCGGGTCGACCCTGGTGAGGCCGAGACACCGGCACACCGCCGAATCCGCCCCCGACCCCCGGATCTGGCACATGATGTCCTGGTCGCGGGCGTAGTTCACGATGTCCCACACCACCAGGAAGTAGCCGGGGAACCCCAGCCGCTCGATGATGTCCAGCTCGTGCTCGAGGCGCGCCCTGGCTCGCCGGTCGATGCCCCGGTCGTCCCCGGGATAGACCGAGAGGGCGCCTTCGAAGGTGAGATGGCGCAGGTACTCCATCTCGGACTGGAAGTGACCCGGCATCGGGAAGTCGGGAAGCTCCGGCGCCACGAGCTGGAGGTCGAAGGTGAGCGCCCTGCCCAGCTCGGCCGCCCGTTCCACGACCCCCGGGTACACCCGGAACCGCTCGAGCATCTCCTGAGGGGACTTGAGGTACCGCTCGTCGGTGGCGGGCCGGAACCCGTCCTGTTCGGCCAGGTTGCGGCGGCCGCCCACCGCCGCCAGCACCTCGGCCAGGTCGGCGTCGTGACGATCCGCGTAGTGGACGTTGTTGGTGGCCACCGTCGGCAGGTTGAGCTCCCTGGCGACGTCCCAGAGCAGGTCGTTGCGCAGATCGTCCTCCGGCATGCGGTGGTCCCACAGCTCGACATGGAGGCGACGCCCGAAGATCTCCCGCAGCCGGGCCGCCTCCCGCACCGCCGCCGCGTGGTCGCCCCGAGCGGCGGCTCTCGGCACCGCGCCCTGCCAGCATCCCGTCAGCGCCACCAGCTCGCCCTTGATCGCCGCCTCGGCGAGATCGTCCCACCGGTAGACGGGCCGGTCCTTCTCGCCCCGCAGCTGCGCCTGGGAGATCAGCCGGCTCAGCTGGGCGTAGCCCTGCGGCGAGGGCGCCAGCACGACCAGGTGGTCGACCGGCCCACGATCGACCACCTTCGACCCGTGATGGCGGCGGATCCGACCCCTGCGCCAGCCGGGCGACTCACCCGACGCCGCCAGCGACTTCGACGTGTCCCGCACCCGCGCCGCCTCGAACGGCTGCTCATCTCCCTCCTCGGCCTCACCGAGCTGCGGCAGCGACAACTCGGCGCCATACACCGCCGGCAATCCCACCTCCCGGGCCGCCGACCAGAACTTGACCAACCCGTAGAACCCGTCGTGATCCGTGACCGCCAGCGCCTCGTACCCCAACTCCGCAGCCCGCTCCACCAACCGCTCAGGATGCGAAGCCCCGTCCAGAAACGAGAAGTTGGAGTGGGAGTGCAGTTCTGCGTACATGGCCTCATCCTATCGAACATACGTTCGATAGGACGAGGCAGTAGTCAGTCGTCGGTAGTGAGTAGTGGGTACCGCGGCCCCTCCAACCGGCCCACGAGGGGCGGGGACATGTCGCTGGCTCAGGGTATGAAGACCATGTGCACGACCACACGAGATTGGACGTGTGGAACCGAGCCATGCAGCTCGTGACCGCGTCGTATCACCACACGGACTCCATGCCAGCCGCAGAGCGTTTTGGTCTGGTTGCGCAGATCCGGAGGGCCGCTGTGTCCATTCCCGCCAACATCGCCGAAGGAGCCGGCAGGCGGACCGCCTCCGACTTCAGCCGGTTCCTCTCGATGGCAGCTGGATCATGCAGCGAACTGAGCACGCTGGCGCAGATCGCCCACATGCTCGGCTACCTCGAGACCGACCCCGCGACCGAGCTCTCACGCGAGGCGGGCGAGGTCCGACGCATGACGTACGCGCT
>JBPEXB010000477.1:0-7799 GCA_052032125.1 Acidimicrobiia bacterium | reverse complement strand
TGCCGGCTCCGAAGGGTCCTCGCCACTGAGGTCGCGCTGAAGACTGCGAGCAAAGCGAGCCTCAGACTCTTGACCCCTTATCCACAACCGCGGTATGGTTCACCGACAAGCTGACGTGCTCGGGCCGACAGATCCCGGGCTCGTCGATCAGCCGGAGTTCCTGCCTCACGCTTGGAAACACGTTTTCATCACCGGCGGGAATAGTTCAACGATTCGTCCGGTTTTTGGACGGGGTAGCCGCGTGCTATCCTGTCGTTTCTGCGTCTGTAACACCTGGCGGTAGGACACAGGGAGAAGGAGACAGAGCGCCCACCGTCTCTCGTTCGTTCCCAGGCATTCCACACGCATCCAGTCAGTTCACCACCTATGTCCGTCCCGGGGCCCCAAGGAGGATTCGTGGCCGCAGCACGCGTCGCCGATCGACTCTCGTTCGCCAAGATCCCGGAAGTGCTTCCGCTTCCCGATCTGCTGTCGGTACAGCACGAGTCCTTCGTCTGGTTCCTGGAAGAGGGCTTGAAGCACATCTTCGAGCAGATCTCGCCGATCGAGGACTTCTCCGGATCCCTCGCCCTCGAGCTCACCGACCACCGTTTCGGCGATCCGCTCATGAGTGTCGAGGAGTCGAAGGAGCGGGACTCCAACTTCTCGCGGCCGCTGTTCGTCACCGCCCGGTTCGTCAACCGTGGCACCGGTGAGATCAAGGAGCAGCAGGTCTTCCTCGGCGATTTCCCGATGATGACCGACAACGGCACGTTCATCATCAACGGCACCGAGCGGGTGGTCGTGAGCCAGCTCGTCCGCTCGCCGGGCGTCTACTACGACCAGACGATCGACAAGACCTCGGACAAGGACATCTTCACCGCCAAGGTGATCCCGGGTCGTGGCGCCTGGCTCGAGTTCGACACGGACAAGCGCGACACCATCGGCGTGCGGGTCGACCGCAAGCGCCGCCAGTACGTCACCGCCTTCCTGCGGGCGCTCGAGATCGCCGAGACCGACGAGGAGATCCTGGCGCTGTTCGACGGCGCCGAGTCGATCAAGAACACCCTCGAGCGGGACACGGCAGCCGACAAGGACGAGGCGCTGCTCGACCTGTACCGCAAGCTGCGGCCGGGTGAGCCGACGACCGTCGAGTCGGCCAAGGGCCTCATCCAGACGCTCTTCAAGAACCCCAAGCGGTACGACCTCACGCGCGTGGGTCGTTACAAACTGAACCAGAAGTTCGACAATCCGATCGACCACGCCACCGAAGACGGGCTCCTGACCGAGTCCGACATCGTCGACGCCATTCGCTACCTGGTGCACCTGCACGCCGGCGAGGCGACCATGACGACGTCGCTCAAGAACGACATCCCGGTGCGCACCGACGACATCGACCACTTCGGCAATCGCCGGGTGCGGACCGTCGGTGAGTTGATCCAGAACCAGATCCGCGTCGGGCTGACCCGCCTGGAGCGGGTCGTGAAGGAGCGGATGACCACCCAGGACCCGGAGTCGATCACGCCTCAGAGCCTGATCAACATCCGGCCGGTCGTCGCCTCCATCAAGGAGTTCTTCGGCACCAGCCAGCTGAGCCAATTCATGGACCAGCCCAACCCGCTGGCCGGCCTGACCCACCGCCGCCGCCTGTCGGCGCTCGGCCCGGGCGGGCTCAGCCGTGAGCGGGCCGGCTTCGAGGTGCGTGACGTGCACCCGTCGCACTACGGCCGCATGTGCCCGATCGAGACCCCCGAAGGCCCGAACATCGGTCTGATCGGTTCGCTGGCGACCTTCGCCCGGGTGAACCGCTTCGGTTTCATCGAGACGCCCTACCGAGAGGTCAAGGACGGGAAGGTGACGAAGAAGGTCGCCTACCTCACCGCCTCCGAGGAGGAGCGTTACGTCATCGCCCAGGCCAACGCCCCGCTCAAGGACGACGGGTCGTTCCTCAACGACCGCGTGCTGGTGCGCCGGGCCGGTGGCGAGGTCGACTTCGTCACCCCCGACGAGGTCGAGTACATGGACGTGTCGCCGAAGCAGCTCGTGTCGGTGGCCACCTCGCTGATCCCGTTCCTCGAGCACGACGACGCCAACCGCGCCCTGATGGGCTCGAACATGCAGCGGCAGGCCGTGCCCTTGCTGCAGGCCGAGGCGCCGCTGGTCGGCACCGGGGTCGAAGGGCGTGCCGCCCAGGACTCGGGCGACATGGTCGTCTCGCCGGTCGCCGGCGAGGTCGTTTCCGTGACGGGCGACGAGATCATCGTCAAGGAGAGCGGTTCGAACAGCAAGCACCGCTTCCCCCTGAAGAAGTTCGAGCGGTCGAACCAGGGCACGTCGATCAACCAGAAGCCTCTCGTCAACGAGGGTGACAAGGTCAAGGAGGGCACCGTCCTCGCCGACGGCCCGTCGACCGACGCCGGTGAGCTGGCGCTCGGCAAGAACCTGATGGTCGCCTTCATGCCGTGGAAGGGCCACAACTACGAGGACGCCATCGTCCTCAGCCAGCGGCTCGTGAAGGACGACGTCCTCACCTCGATCCACATCGAGGAGCACGAGATCGACGCCCGCGACACCAAGCTGGGCGCCGAGGAGATCACCCGCGACATCCCCAACGTCGCCGAAGAGGTCCTGCGGGACCTCGACGAGGACGGGATCATCCGGGTGGGCGCCGACGTCGGTCCGGGCGACTACCTGGTCGGCAAGGTCACCCCGAAGGGCGAGACCGAGCTGACCCCCGAGGAGCGCCTGCTGCGGGCCATCTTCGGTGAGAAGGCTCGCGAGGTGCGCGACACGTCGCTGAAGGTGCCCCACGGTGAGTCGGGCAAGGTCATCGACGTCAAGGTGTTCCGCCGCTCCGAGGGCTTCGACCTCCCGCCCGGCGTCAACGAGTTGGTCCGGGTGTACGTCGCCAGCCAGCGCAAGATCTCCGAAGGGGACAAGCTGGCCGGTCGCCACGGCAACAAGGGCGTGATCGCCAAGATCCTCCCCGAGGAGGACATGCCGTTCCTGGCCGACGGGACGCCGGTCGACATCGTGCTGTCGCCCCTCGGTGTGCCGTCCCGGATGAACCTCGGGCAGGTGCTCGAGACCCATCTCGGGTGGGCCGCGGCACAGGGCTGGCAGGGCTTCAAGTCCGACAGCCCGGCCGCCGCCGGGACCGGCGAGTGGTCGCGGGTGGCCACGCCGGTGTTCGACGGGGCCCAGGAGTCGGAGATCGCCGACGTGATCGCCAACGCCCTGCCCAACCGCGACGGCGAGCAGCTCGTCGACGAGGACGGCAAGGCGGTGCTCTACGACGGTCGCACCGGCCTGCCCTTCGACACCCCGATCACGGTCGGCTACATGTACATCCTCAAGCTGGTCCACCTGGTGGATGACAAGATCCACGCTCGGTCGACCGGCCCGTACTCGATGATCACCCAGCAGCCACTGGGCGGAAAGGCCCAGTTCGGCGGCCAGCGCTTCGGTGAGATGGAGGTGTGGGCCCTCGAGGCGTACGGCGCCGCCTACGCCCTCCAGGAACTGCTGACCATCAAGTCGGACGACGTGATGGGCCGGGTGAAGGTCTACGAGTCGATCGTGAAGGGCGAGAACATCCCCGAGCCGGGGATCCCCGAGTCCTTCAAGGTGCTCATCAAGGAGATGCAGAGCCTGTGCCTCAACGTCGAGATGCTCTCGGCCGGTGAGGAGATCGAGCTCAAGGATCTCGACGAGGACGTCTTCCGGACCGCCGAGTCGCTCGGCATCGACCTGTCACGGCCCGAGCGCCGCGACGACTCCGAGGTCTAGTGACCGCCCCCGCCATCGACGAATTCCACCAACTGAACACAGGATCTCGAATCAGGAAGGAGCAGCGTGCGCCAGCTGTTCGATGAACTCAGAATCGGCCTTGCGGCGACGGATCAGATCCGCGCCTGGTCGTTCGGCGAGGTCAAGAAGCCCGAGACCATCAACTACCGGACGCTGAAGCCGGAGAAGGAAGGGCTCTTCGACGAGCGCATCTTCGGTCCCCAGAAGGACTGGGAGTGCGCCTGCGGCAAGTACAAGCGGATTCGCTATCGCGGCATCGTCTGCGAGAAGTGCAACGTCGAGGTGACGCGCTCCAAGGTGCGCCGCGAGCGGATGGGCCACATCGAGCTGGCCGCCCCGGTCACCCACATCTGGTTCTTCAAGGGCGTGCCATCGCGGCTCGGGTACCTGCTCGACATGTCGCCCAAGGAACTCGAGAAGGTCATCTACTTCGCCTCGTACGTGATCACCCACGTCGACGACGAGAAGCGGCAGGCGGACCTGCCGGAGCTCGAGAAGACGATGCGGGCCGAGGTCGAGATCGTCAAGGAAGAGTTCGCGGAGTGGAAGGAAGCCCGCCTCGAGCGGCTCGAGCAAGAGCTCGCTCAGATGGAGGAGGGTGGCGCCAAGCCGCAGGAGATCTCCGCCCGCCGGCGTGAGGTCGAGAAGGAGATGCGCGAGCGCGAGGAGCGCTCGGAGCACGAGCAGGAGCTCATCGAGGAGGCCTACGAGACCTTCCGCACGATGAAGGCCAAGAAGCTCGTCGAGTCGGAACAGCTCTGGCGCGAGGTGTACGACCGCTACTCCGAGTACTTCTCCGGCGGCATGGGTGCCGAGGCCATCAAGGACCTGCTCGGTCACCTGGACCTCGACGCCGAGATGGAGGCGCTGCACGAGAACATGGTTGCCAATTCGGCGCAGAAGCGGCAGCGGGCCACCCAGCGTCTCAAGGTCGTCAAGCCGTTCTACGAGGGCAAGAACGCCCCGGAGAGCATGATCCTGGAGGCCGTCCCGGTCATCCCGCCGGACCTGCGCCCGATGGTGCAGCTGGACGGTGGCCGGTTCGCCACGTCGGATCTCAACGATCTGTACCGCCGGGTGATCAACCGGAACAACCGGCTGAAGCGACTGCTCGACCTCGGGGCTCCCGAGATCATCGTCAACAACGAGAAGCGCATGCTGCAGGAGGCCGTCGACGCGTTGTTCGACAACGGTCGCCGCGGCCGGGCGGTGACCGGGCCGGGCAACCGGGCCCTGAAGTCGCTGTCCGACATGCTCAAGGGCAAGCAGGGCCGGTTCCGCCAGAACCTGCTCGGCAAGCGCGTCGACTACTCGGGCCGTTCGGTCATCGTCGTCGGGCCTCAGCTCAAGCTGCACCAGTGCGGCTTGCCCAAGGTCATGGCGCTCGAGCTCTTCAAGCCGTTCGTCATGAAGCGGCTGGTCGACAAGGACATCGCCCAGAACATCAAGTCCGCCAAGCGGATGGTCGAGCGGCAGCGCCCGCAGGTGTGGGATGTGCTCAAGGAGGTCATCCAGGAGCACCCCGTCTTGCTGAACCGGGCACCCACCCTGCACCGCCTCGGGATCCAGGCCTTCGAGCCGATCCTCGTGGAGGGCAAGGCGATCCAGATCCACCCGCTGGTGTGTGAGGCGTTCAACGCCGACTTCGACGGTGACCAGATGGCCGTGCACCTGCCCCTGTCCGCCGAGGCGCAGGCCGAGGCGCGGGTGCTGATGCTGTCGACCAACAACGTCCTGTCGCCGGCCAGCGGTCGCCCAATCGTCACGCCGTCCCAGGACATGGTCATCGGGGTCTACTACCTGTCCGAGAAGGTGGAAGACGCCCCCGGCGCCGGCCGCAGCTTCTCCGACATGGACGAGGCGCTGATGGCGTACGACCTCGGCGAGTTGTCGCTGCACGCACCGATCAAGATGCGGACCTACGGGCTGGCCGGCGATCCGACCGCCCACGCCGAGCTGAAGGACTTCATCGGCCACCTGCTGACCGAGGAGCCGGTCGACGGTTCGGTCCCCGTGGAGACGACGCTGGGCCGGGCGCTGCTCAACAGCGCGCTGCCCGAGGACTTCCCGATGCTCGACGCCGTCATCCTCAAGAGCGACGTGCGTCTCCTCATCGGCGAGATCATCGAGCGGTACGACAAGAACGTGGTCCAGCGCACGCTGGACGGCATCAAGGAGCTCGGGTTCGTCTATGCGACCCGTGCCGGTCTGTCCATCGGGCTGAACGACGTGGTGACCCCGAGCGACAAGTCCGACATCCTGGCCGTGTTCGAGTCGAGGGCCGACAAGGTCGAGAAGCAGTACCAGAAGGGTGTCATCACCGACGATGAGCGCCGTCAGGAGCTCATCGAGATCTGGACCGAGGCCACCGAGAAGGTGACCGAGTCCATGAAGGACACGCTCGCATCGGACAAGTTCAACCCGATCGACATGATGGTGCGCTCCGGCGCTCGCGGAAACATGATGCAGGTCCGTCAGATCGCCGGTATGCGTGGTCTGGTGGCCAACCCGAAGGGTGACATCATCCCCCGCCCGATCATCTCGAACTTCCGGGAGGGCCTGTCGGTGCTCGAGTACTTCATCTCGACGCACGGCGCCCGCAAGGGTCTGGCCGACACCGCCCTGCGCACCGCCGACTCGGGCTATCTGACCCGGCGCCTGGTCGATGTCTCCCAGGAGGTCATCATCCAGGACGTCGAATCTGAGGACCGCGGCATCGTGGTGCCGATCCGGGTGGACGGCGAGGTGATCTACAACCTCCGCAACCGGGTGTTCGGCCGGGTGCTGGCGGAGGACGTCAAGGTCGACAAGAAGCTGGTCGAGACCAAGGACGGTCGCAAGCTGCGCAAGGGCGAAGTGCTCGACCGTCACGCCATGGTGGCGCTCGAAACCAACGAGGGTGTGACCGAGGTGCGGGTCCGCTCGCCCCTCACCGACGAGATCCGTTACGGCATCAGCAAGGACTCGTACGGCCTCAGCATGGCGACCGGCAAGATGGTCGAGCCGGGCGAGGCGGTCGGGATCATGGCCGCCCAGTCCATCGGCGAGCCCGGCACCCAGCTGACCATGCGGACCTTCCACACCGGTGGTGTGGCCGGTGAGGACATCACCCACGGCCTGCCCCGCGTCGTCGAGCTGTTCGAGGCCCGCACGCCCAAGGGCAAGGCGGCACTGGCAGCCGTCGGCGGCACCGTCCGCATCGACGAGACCGAGGAAGGCGGCCGGGTGATCGTCATCGAGACCGATGACGGCGAGGTCGAATACGAGGTCTCCCGTCGTGCCCGTCTGGCGGTGCGCTCCGGTCAGGAGATCACGCCCGGCACCCAGCTGACCGAGGGCCCGCTCGACCCGAAGGAAGTCCTCGAGATCCGCGGTGTGCGTGCCTGCCAGCAGTACCTGGTCGACCAGGTGCAGCTCGTGTACCGGTCGCAGGGTGTGGACATCCACGACAAGCACATCGAGTTGATCGTGCGCCAGATGCTCCGCAAGGTGCGAGTGGTGCGGCCCAACGACTCCGAGTTCCTGCCGGCCCAGCTGGTCGACCAGGGCGAGTTCCGGGAGATCAACAAGGAGCTGGTCACCAACGGCAAGACGCCCGCCGAGGGCCGTCCCGAGCTGATGGGCATCACGAAGGCCTCGTTGGCCACCGACTCGTGGCTGTCGGCGGCGTCGTTCCAGGAGACCACCCGGGTGCTCACCGAGGCAGCCATCCACGGCCGCTCCGATCACCTGCGTGGCCTCAAGGAGAACGTGATCATCGGCAAGCTGATCCCGGCCGGCACCGGCGCCAGCCGGTACCAGGCCCTGCATCCGACGCTGCCGGATGCCGAAGCCATCGCGGCGCTCGGCATCTTCGGTGACGGGACGACCGAATCGGACGAGGACCTGCTGCCCAGCAACCCGGCCGAGTGGCTCGCCTCGCTCGGCGCCAGCGACGGAGAGGCAGAAGAAGAGGAGGAGTGATCCGACCCTGTCGGATCACTCCGTAGTGAGTACCGAGTCGTCAGTAC
>JBPEXB010000476.1:0-3010 GCA_052032125.1 Acidimicrobiia bacterium | reverse complement strand
TGTTCTC
Source organism: Acidimicrobiia bacterium (assembly GCA_052032125.1). Lineage (GTDB taxonomy): Bacteria > Actinomycetota > Acidimicrobiia > Spongiisociales > Spongiisociaceae > JBPEXB01. Next base: position 3,003 of record JBPEXB010000476.1, on the reverse strand, counting down.
CTGGCCGGGGATGGGCGAAGTGCTGTTCACGTCGGTGATCGATCAGGACCTGCCGCTCTCCATTGCCGCCTTCTCGTTCGTCGGTGTGCTGGCGATGGTCGGCCACCTGGCGGTGGACATCCTGTACGTGTTCCTCGATCCGCGCATCCGCGTCAGCTGAAGGAGGCCGCCGAGTGACCGACGTGATGCAGGCGCCGGAGGCGCCGGAAGCGCCGACGAGCGAGATCGTTCCGGAGAACCTGTGGAAGGTCCGGTTGGGCCTCGCCTGGACCGGGCTGGTCAAGAACTGGAAGCTGTTCAGGACCAACAGTGTCGGGGTCGTCGGACTGCTGATCATCGGGTTGTTCGGGTTCATGGCGACCATCCAGCCGATCCTGCTCGGTGGCCTCGGCCCGTTCACCACGGTGGCGATGTTCTCGCTGATGTGGCCGCTGACCGCCGCGGCCGTCTGGCCCCTGATCAAGAACCTGCACCACAACCGCCGGGCCACGATCGGCATCACGGCCGGGCTGGCGATCGTCGTCGTGCTGCTGATCAACGTTGCGGTCGGGGGTGCCTGGCAGCCACGGACCTACGACCCGGTGGTGGGCACCGAGGCCAACCCGACGACGCTCATCAAGACGGTGGTCAACGAGGTCACCGACCCCGACACGGAGATGTCGACGAGGGAAGCGATCCTCTTCCCGACCGAGACCGGCGCTCCGCCGCTGCCCGGCGACCAGGTGGAGGTCCGGCTGCAGCCGGCGCCGCCGGACGGCCGTCACTGGCTCGGCACCGACCCGCTCGGTCGTGACGTGCTCTCCCAGCTGATGAAGGGAGCGCAGTCGGCCTTCCTGCTCGGCATCCTGGCCGCGCTCGTCACGGTCTTCTTCGCCACCACCGTGGGAGCGCTGTCCGCCTACTTCGGCGGATGGATCGACACGTCGTTCATGCGTCTCGCCGACCTGCTGCTCATGCTGCCGGCCCTGGCGATCTTGATCGTGATGAGCTCGGTGCTCAGATTCCAGCTGTGGCACCTGGCCGTCCTGTTGGGGGTGCTCGGCGGGTTCGGGGGTGTGGCGATCGTCCTCAAGTCGCAGGCGCTGGCCGTCAAGGTCAAACCCTTCATCGAGGCGGCCCGGGTGGCCGGAGGGTCGAGCGCCCGCATCATCTTCACCCACATCGTTCCCAACGTGATGCCGTTGAGCTTCCTCTACATGATGTTCACGGTCACCGGGGCGATCCAGACCGAGGCGGCGCTCTCGTTCCTCGGGCTCCTCAACATCGACATGAGCTGGGGTCTGATGATCCAGCTCGCACAGAACCAGGGCTACTTCCTCACCGGTTCGGATTTCTGGTGGCTCGTGTTCCCGTCCGGGATGGCGGTCACCTTGATGGCGGCGGCGTTCTTCCTGGTCGGGAGAGCCATGGACGAGGTCATCAATCCTCGATTGCGCAAGCGCTAGAGGACGTCGAGGACCCAGAGGAGCGGAAGAAGTGAATCGACTTTGCGGAGTGTCCGGCTGATGCAGCCGTGGGAAACGAAGGGCAAGCGTCTCAATCTGATCGCCATCCTGGTGGGTGCGCTGATCATCATGGGCGGGTACCTGTTCATCTACGAGAACATCCGCGCCCAGACCGAAGACCAGTACGTGGCGCCCTATTACGTGCTGTTCGTGGGGTTGCTGCTGCCGTCCTTCCTCGGTGGTGTCGCCGCCGGGCTCATCGCCCGCCAACGTCCTCAGCAGCACGCCACGCTGAGCGTGATCCTGATTCTGGCGGTCGCCTCGATCGCCCGCCTCCTCCAGCAGTTCGAAGTGTTCGACGGGAGCCTGATGCTCTCGATCGTGTTCGTCTTCACCGTGGCGTGGATGATCGGTGCGGTGGCCGGCGGGTACGTCGTGGCTCGAGTCCAGGAACGCTCTCGCCGCGCCCACCTCGGGGACACCGACGCCATCGTGGCCACCGAAGGCGACGTGCTCCTCGAAGTGGACGACCTCACGATGCACTACAAGACCCAGCACGGGTGGGTGTCGGCCGTCGACGACGTCAGCTTCAAGCTTCATCAGGGTGAGGCCCTCGGCCTGGTCGGCGAGTCGGGGTGCGGCAAGACATCGGTCGCCATGTCGCTGCTGCGGCTCATCGCCGAGAACGGCCACTTCAAGAAGGGCTCGATCCGGCTGAACGGCGTCGATCTCCTCCAGCTCAGCCCCGACGAGATGCGGGCCCGCCGATGGGCGGACATCTCGATGGTGTTCCAGGGCGCCATGAACGCCTGGAACCCGGTCTACACCGTCCACGACCAGATCCGCGAGGCGATGGACCTGCACCTCCCGGGCGGCCTGAGCGACGCAGAGGTGCGGGAACGGATCGGTCAGCTCTTCGAGTTGGTGGGTCTCAACCCGGCCATGATGGATCGGTACCCGCACGAGTTCTCGGGCGGCATGCGGCAGCGGGCGGTCATCGCCATGGCGCTCTCCTGCAACCCCCAGGTCATCATCGCCGACGAGCCGACGACGGCGCTCGACGTCATCGTCCAGGACCAGATCCTCGAAGAGCTCAAGAAGATCCAGCGTGAGCTGGGCATGAGCATCATCTACATCTCCCACGACATCGCCGTGATCGCCGAGGTGACCGACAAGATGGGCGTCATGTATGCCGGGCGGCTCGTCGAGTACGGGAGCACCGAGGAAGTGTTCGCCGCCCCTCGTCATCCCTACGCCTACCTGCTGCTGCGCTCGACCCCCTCGATCACCGGGCCGCGCCGCAAGCTGGCCCCGCTCTCAGGCGAGCCACCCAACCTGCTCGACCCGCCGACAGGGTGCAGGTTCCACCCCCGCTGCCCGTTCGCAACCGACCAGTGCGTCGAGGAGGAGCCCGTGCTGGAGACCGTCGACGGCGACCACCAGGTGGCCTGCTGGAACTGGCAAGAGGTGCCGGTCGAGGTGGTCGAGGCGGCCCGGCCATGACCCAGCCACTCGTCAAGGTCGAAGAGCTCTCGAAGCTGTTCCCGGTCGGGGGCGG